>JAADGM010000028.1:0-4147 GCA_013152375.1 FCB group bacterium
CTTTCTGCCCCTTTTCCAAAATTAAATTACCCATACCGAAATCCACGTTTACTTTCATCGACTCAATATTGCCCACGGGTTCATTCAGGGTGAGTATTTTTTCGTTACTCATGCTCCAGATCATGGCAACAAAAAAAACAAGTACTGAATACTTCATCATTTCTCCTTAATCTTAAATATCATTCAGAATGAGATTTACGGTTATTCCGCTTTGACGATGTTTCCCAACTTGCGTGATGATATCTAGTTTAACATCTTTGTCTCCAAAACTGATCCCGGCTGCTTCCCGGCCTGTGAATCCCTGGAATTTTTTAATAAAATCTTTGTCAATAGTGCTGTCTTCGTAATTCCAGGTTGTGCCCCTCTCATAGAAAACTGAACAATGTTCAAAAATGATCTCAGCAGACGCCAGCAAATAATGGCTGCCAGTGAATTCTTTCCAACCGAATCCCCGTAGACTTCCAATCCCACCGATATAAAATTGGTGTTGAGAGCCGAAGTAATCCCCGGTAATCCCACCATATCTTGAACCAAAATGGAATCCCATCCCCACATCAAACGGAATATATGTGTCGAGGATGAATTCATCTTTTGTGTAATCGAAGTCTGATGTTCCGGTTGTATTGCTGTGATGATAATTAAAAAATATTGATGCCAGGTCATTGCTTTTCCATTGATATTGTTTACCCACGGCCAGCTCATATTCAACACGGATATCTCGTCCTTCATCGATTTCATAACCATCTCTGAATTCTTTGTTTCCCCCGAACATTGACCAGCTGACCACTGTGTTCATGAAGGACTGTTTTTCATCTGTATAGCCGGCTTTGAAAGTAAAGAGGTTTGGCAGACGATATACAGCCCCTGCGGTAAAGCCTTCGGTATAATACCAATCCAGGAAATCCTCATGTAAAAAGAAAGCCGCGAGAGAGTTTTCACCGTCACTCATGCGCCATAAGTCATCGGTTGCAGCCCGGGAGTAGCCTTCGATATAAAATTCAAACTGTCTGTTATTAAACAGCTGTTCGAGCCCCAGAACACCATAATACCGGTTACGATTAAAGGCTCTCCCGACCCCGCCGTACAGCGTAGCTCCTTTAATATAACTGCTTTGAAGATATAAATTTGCCTGCAGGAAAAATCCCTCCTGACGATTATATCTCAACCAACCGTCGTCCGAGTAGGGGCTTGATCTGGTAGTATAAACGGCTTCTTCAGGTTCTTCCGGTTCCGTGCTTATCTCCTTTTCGTTCTCCCTGCTGATGGACCACGAGTTTTCATTGAATTCAACTGTATGACCATTCACTTCGGCCATGGGGTTTTGATGCAGCTCACCTCCCAATACGATGAGCCTACCATTGATAATTGCTGTAGCCAGAAGCTCAACGTCTCCACCGATAATGGTGATCTCTCCATTTACTGTTCCACCGACGGTCAAATCACCGCCAATGATTTTCAGGTCTTTATTCACCGTTTCACCGGCCGGGATGGTGTAGTCATGTAGAATTTTGATAACGTTTCTGTTTGTGATCTCATTCGCATTTTCACTCTTCTGGCTGAAATGATCCTGAGTCCCGGCAAATAAACCCGCTGAAATTATTAATGTGAAAATAAATTTACTCATCTCTTCTCCTTTTATTAACAATAATTTTACCATTCTTTGATTCAATAGTGATCTCATGTTCAATTACCTCCGGCAGATAAGCAGCTTTAGCAGGATATTTACTGGTTTCGGACAAGATATTGGAAACGATCTGTCCCTGATAGCTGAGCGCTTCGATGCTGACATGCTCTCCAAAATAATCGAGGATTATATTTCCATTCTGGCAGTAGATGGAGGATGAGCGGGTCCCAACCGATACGGGATTGAAACTTTCAAGCTTAATGTTACCGTTAACCTCCTCTACAGAGATGGAACCCCTTAGCCGTTTGATATTGGAATTCCCGTTTAAGTTCCTGAGCTCGAATTGGCCCGAAATATCCTCAGCTGACAAGTCACCGTCATCAATTTTGCACAAAACCGCTCCTGATATATTTTTCATGGAGATATCCCCGCTGGTATTACCAAGATGGATTGATTCCATGTCTATTTTTTCAACGGCTATGTTCCCGCCACCGGTCTTACACCGCATCTCAGCTCCTTTGCTGTCCGAGATGGAGATGCTGCCGTTCAGTGTTGTAATGGTGACACTGCCCTGAATCGCGTCGACGGTGATGTCACCTCCTCCGGAAAATATCCGCAGAGGCCCAATACTCCGGGATACACTGACGACTCCTCCACCCGTATTACAGACCATATCTCCGACAATATTTTCCATCTGAACGGATCCGCCCCCCGTATTAATAGACAAAGTCCCCACGAAATTATTGATCGAAATATCACCGCCGGCCATGGAGATATCCAATATTCCTCTCATATCAAGGAGTTGAATTGATCCTCCTAAGACATCCAAATCAAGAGCTGCGTCTGAAGGGATTGAAATATGATATTGCACGGCAACCGACTGATTCAGCTGATTGGCAGGCTTAAATATAATAACCGTGTCACTCTGGGTTAACTGAGAATTGAGCAGGCTTTTTGCGGGTGGTTTGGGTGCCGAAAAAAACTGTTGAATGTCAACTGTGTCGGATTCAGTTCCTGTGATGACCAAATCTCCAAAAAGATCTTGCAGCGAGATCTTTTCACCACGAACTAAGGGGGCGGTAAAATGGGCGCTCTGTTCTTCCGGAAAGAGCAATGAAAGAAACAATGAACCAATCACGAGCAGAGGGATCATTTGGCGATTTCTCCTCCTTTAGCTGTGGTTTCACTCAGAATTTTCCGGGCTGTATATTGAATAGACGAATTCGGATCGGAAACTGCAATAATTCCGAGCATTCGACGCACATATTCGTCCTTCGAAAACTGACGAAACTGCTGAACGGCTTTCAATCGTAAAGGATCCGGATACCTTCCTAAGGCGATACCGAGCAGAGCCTGCTTAACAATGGGTTTATTGCTGTCCGCTAATCCTGATAAAAGTTCGAGCTGAATTGCTAAATTATCTTCATCAAAAAGTGCCCTTGTAATGGTTTCAAGCGCCAGGTCGCTATTGAAATCCGCCTTGGTGATTTCACTGACCAATTCCTGTCGTTTACCTTCATTTTTAGTGTTCGTAAGCATGTAATGTAATAATTGTAATGTCGCTTCATCCTCCTTTGGGCCACTGTAATACATTTTATTTTTCTCGGTTAGAATAAAATTTAAATTCCCGGAGGTCCAATCCGAAGGGGCCAGCTCAACGTCTGTGACCCGCCCCTGTCGCAATAAGTCTCCCGGATCAGGGAATGGATTTACGGTAACTGTATTTGCCCGTCCTGCAAAATACCCCGTAGCTAACAACAGAACCGCTACACCAAATTGTACAGCCGGGCTGTATTTTCTGGGGGCCAGAAAAAATTCTGTAATTTTAGACCAGGCCGACTGTTCCTGCATCTGATCGATGGCACCCATCAAACGAATACGCTGATTCGTTAACCATTCCTGACTGATTTTTATCTCGCCAGCCAGTTTGTCTTTTATCCTTTCGTCTTCCATTCTTTTATCCATCCGTGGTTAATTCCAATTTTATGGTTTCCCTTGTCCTGAATAAATACTTTTTAATAGTACCTTCTGTAATCCTTGTGATTTTTGAGATCATGCTGATCTTGTTATTTTCGAGATAGTACATGACAGCAACGGTCCGCTGCCGATGCGGCAAGGTCCGTAAGATCTGCATGAGCTGCAAATTACTGCCCTGTGCAAATGGGGCGGGCTCGTCAATCGGTAAGGAGACGGCTGACTCAAGATCCTCCCATTCATGCTTTTTTATCTGTTTGAGATAATTTAAACAGGTGTTCACAGCCAAACGATATAACCAGGAATAAAATTCGCTTTTGAATTTATACGAGCCAATTTTTTTCCAGACTTTGAGGAAAATTTCCTGATAGAGATCTTCGGCATCTTTCTGATTTCCTACCAGTGAGATGATCAGTCTTGAGATCCGCTCATCATAAAGTGAGACGACTCTCTCGAAGGCCAGGTGATCTCCCCGCTGGGCATTACGTATATATTCTACGACTTGTGATTCCATGGAGTTATATAAATATAAGACAGCAGAATTATATT
>JAADGM010000028.1:4166-6574 GCA_013152375.1 FCB group bacterium
AAAAAAAAAGCCCCGAGAAAAGTCGGGGCTCCAATTACAAAAACTAAATTTGATTTAATTTACTGCATAAACGCTGACTTGTTTTTTATCACGCCCTTTTCTTTCGAACTTTACGCGTCCGTCGATTTTTGCAAAGATTGTATAATCATTCCCAAGTCCTACGTTAATACCGGGATGGATCCGTGTCCCGTTCTGACGTACGAGAATGGAGCCTGCCGTTACCACCTGGCCGTCAGCTCTTTTAACGCCGAGCCGTTTGGCATTACTGTCCCTTCCGTTCTTTGAACTTCCAACGCCTTTTTTATGTGCCATGGTTATTCGTCCTCTTTTTTCTGCTTTTTGGTTTTGGCAAGATCATTAATTTTAATAATAGTGTATTCCTGACGATGACCCCGTTTTTTCTGATATCCCTTACGCCTCTTCATTTTAAAGACGATTACTTTTTTATCTCTGCCCTGAGACAGGATTGATGCATCGAAACTCAGCCCCTTCACGTATGGCTTTCCGACGGTTTTTTTCTTCTCATCCTCGTAATAGAGGACTTTATCGAGAGTTATTTTATCGCCGGCTTCGCCCTTGAGGTGAGGTACCTTGAGTTCTGCTCCGGGTTCAACCTTGAATTGTTTTCCTAAAAATTCTACTAAAGCGTACATTTCTGATTCCTATTTTAGCCTGCAAACTTAGAGCATTTTACATTTGCAGGTCAAGCTAAACCTCGTCAGTTATATCCATTTTTCGTTTTTTTGAATAGACCCTGAACTCATCAGGAGCCAGACTGTCATCTTCCTGAATTTCCAGCAGCATCCAGTTTTCCCACATAAATCCTTTTATCACTTTATTTTTTGTTTCATTGATATATTTAGCAAGATTTGAATGTACTGTGATTATGAGACGGCGGTCGTTTGCTTTAGCCCTGAACCGTTTCAGCCAATTCTCCATTCTGGTCAGCACCGTTTCTTTGGACGCTATCATACCCAGGCCGTTGCAGGTTGGACATTCTTCATTAACCGTATTGAGCAGGGAAAGTCGTACACGCTCCCGGGTCATCTCAAGTAATCCGAAGGTTGAGAACTCGGACAGGGACACCTTCGCTCGGTCTTTTTTCAGAGATTGTTTGAATTCATCATAGACTTTGCGGCGGTTTTCAGCTTCCAGCAAATCTATAAAATCGATGACAATCAACCCTCCCGTATCCCGCAGCCTTAATTGTCTTGCAACTTCCCGGGCTGCCTCAAGGTTGATTTTCAGTGAATTGTGTTCGTGGTCTTTCTTTCCGATGTATCGACCGCTGTTGACATCGATCACCAGCATCGCTTCGGTCTGCTCAATGACCAGATGAGCACCACTGTTCATCCAGACCTTGCGCCGCAGAGATTTTTCAATCTGCTCCTCGATGTTATGCTGGTCAAATATCGACCCCTTGCGTTTATGCTGCTGAACCTTGCTGACCTGATCCGGAAGAATGTCCTTTATAAAACGGCTGATCCTTTTATAGACATCCTTGGAATCAATGAGAATCCTGTCAATGTCGGGTGTGAACATATCCCGGATAACCTGATCTGCTGTTGCGAAATCCTGATAGACAAGGACCGGTGCCGACTTTTTTTTGCAGGTGGAATCCAGTTCCTGCCACTTTTCCCAGACACGCTGGAAATCAGATTCGATCACCCCCCGGTCTTTTCCTTCGGCAATTGTCCTGACAATGAGTCCAAAGCCATCCGGTTTGATTTCCTTTACAAGTCGTCTCAAACGTCGTTTTTCATAGCGGTCGGATAGTTTCCGCGAAATTCCGATGATGTTTGAATTTGGGACCAGTACCAGCAGGCTGCCCGGTATTGCAATGTCAGTAGTGATACGAGGACCTTTTCCGGCATAGGGCTCTTTAATCACCTGCACAAGAATCTCATCCCCTTTTTTCAATTCCTTACCGGGGTCAAAATCAGTGTGTTTCAGTTTTTGGGGTTGATGGGCAGAGGAATCTGAATCGTCATCTACCAGAGATACATTCCCCAGATTCTCCGGGTTGCCAATCTCTGAAAACGGTAAAAAAGCATTTATCTCATTCCCAATATCCACGAAAGCAGCCTGCATCCCAGGGATGACGTTCTGTATCTTCCCTTTATAGATATTCCCAACCATGCGCTGCTGGTCGGGCAATTCAATGTACAATTCTACAAGTTTCCCATCTTCGACAATCGCGATACGGGTACTCCCTGCAGAAACATTGATGAAGATCTCTTTTAATCCTTGTTCTTTAGCCATTTTTATATACAATCATTCATTGAGAACAAATCCCAATGATAATTACAATTTAAGTATTATGATTAACTGTACGGAATTGCAGATTTCCGTGTTAATCGATTCTGCGATGTTCAGCTTAAGGGGAAGGAAAAAGTAATAAATACCAA
>JAADGM010000028.1:6663-15855 GCA_013152375.1 FCB group bacterium
ATGATAAATAAAAAAAACCAAGTTTGCAATAATTCCCCTTAATACAACTGCGTAATGTATGATTTTCTTGTCTGTCAAACGAATAATTTCCTGCTTCACTTGTAAAATTATTTTGGCGGGCTAAGCAGTTTGTATCTTTATGTTACTGTGTATTAAGTATATATTGCATTTCTAAGCGTATCCAATATCTCTTTTTATGGCCGTTGTATCACGGCTATTACCTTCGCCAGACCAAAGGCGAGTGATCTGACTCATGATTCCCTTTAAGAATATTCTGCCCATGCTCGAATACCAGATATCCATATTTACCATAATGAGGAATCTTGCGGGCGAGCGGGATAAGCTCTTTCGAATTTTCTGAATACAGATCCAGCGCATACTGCCCGTTATCCTGTTTAAAAGCCCACACAAAACTGTGGGTGTTGGCGTCATAGGTATCGCCGTTGATCCTCAGTGTTTTCCCTTCAACAAGATCCGAAACTCCATCTGTAATAATCCCGAGATAGACAACCGGAAGTTCAGGAATCGCTTCATCCTGAGTGTAGAGGTCCAATTCGTGCCCGTCATTGAGATAATCGTTATAGGAATTGGCCAATGCCAACCACTCCTCCGTTTTCTCCGGAACGACAAAAACTCTTTCTTCTGCGCTTAAGATATGCCGTATGGTGGCATCCATTTCTGATTCATCCAAAGTTCTCATGATATCAAAATCAGGATCAACTTCAATTTTTGACACAAGACCATCACCGGGGAGCATCAATTCGACCGAACCGGAATTTGTGAAGACAAGTGTTTCCTTAATTTCCCCGGAAGTGTAGGTGTACCTGACGGGTACCCACATGGGTTTAGCCTTATTTTCCTGATCTAAATAGAATTTTCCCGAATCCACTTTCAGTACTAATTTGGGGTTCCCCGATTCATCAAACCAGGACTTTTCAAAACCCTGCAGATCTTCTCCGCTGACCTGCTCAAAAGCAGAAATGAAATCGCTGAAATCTGTCGACGTAAATTGATGCTGCCGGATTATCAGTCGAAGCGCACTGAGGAATTTTTCTTTCCCCAGATGTTCTTCCAGCATGTGAAAGATCATCGCTATTTTTCCATATCCGATGGTCCGGGTTACCATGTCGGTTCGGTTTATAAATTCCGAAGGGGAAAAATCATTCTCCGGGGTCACATAAACCGTATAATCTTTCAGGATGTCCTTGCGATAGCGGCGCGCTTCTTTTTCACTCTTCTGCAGCTTGTAGTAATAATCGGCCATGTAGGCGGTCAGGCCTTCACACCAATTTCCCCCATTGCCCACAAATACCGAATTCCCCCACCAATTGTGCAGGACTTCATGTCCGAGGGATGTATAAACTATAAAAGGCAGGTTTACAACCGATCTACCGAGTACCGTATAGGACGGCATTCCATATCCCGTGGGGAAAAAATTCTCAACAACCGCAAATTTTGTGTAGGGATAGGGAGATAACATTTCAGAATACATTTTCACATAGTCGATACTCATGGCCAGATAATCCCTGGCCAGGCTCGTATCTTCGGCAAAAAAATACGTGTAAAAATCAATGTCCCCGACTTTTTCTTTCTGAACTATCCACTGCGCCGCAGTGATATACACACCATCCAGAGAATGAGTTGTTTTAAAATGAACTTCTGTGTAGTCAGTGTTTTTCTCAGAGGAAATAATTCCTCCTTCACTGACCACATCCCAGCCACCGGGCAATTTGATAACCGTATCAAATTGTGTTAAGCTCTCATCCGAGACAGGGTAATAGACCGCAGACGGAGAGAGGAAAATACCATCCTCCGTTATGGTGCCGTTCACCTCCATGGCAATTTTTTCCCGGCTGAAAGATGCTTCCTGCACATCCTGATAAAACTGACCCGTATAGACAATATCCAATAACTTTTCGGCGGATTCCATGAACCGTTTCCTGACCCGGTATTTTTTAACATGGGAGTCAGCCAGGTCCGCCCGGGTTATTTGAATTTCTTCAAACTCGCGCTGCTTATCACCGACTTTCACCGATTGAATTGTTAAATTGGCTGACAGATAAAATTCCCACGCACTTTCCGTAGTGGATATCTCTATCTTATCCCTTGCAACCAGCCGGTGCGTTCCGGGCTCGAGATCGAGGTGTAAATAATGCTGCTGTATCGTGGTTTCTCCAAAGATCAGGGATAAAAACCCAATCACAACTGCTGTCCAATTATTTTTCATTCGCTAACCGTTACTTGATAATTTTTGATTTATTTGACAATGACCACCGTGTAGTTTTCGGGCAGATGCAGATATTTCTCTGCTACTGCCTGGATTTCTTCGGGAGTAGTTTCATCAAACTGATAATTTCTTTTTACCGCATTTTGATAATCCCCCGTAAGGAATTCATAATACCCCATGTAAAATGCCTGTCCGATACGCTTGAGATTCCTCATCATGAAGCGCCCCTTATTAGAATTGACAGTCTTCCGCACTTCATCCCCGGTCAATCGATCCAGCCGGGCAGGATCAAAATAGGATTTCATCCCGGACAACGCTTCATCGATATTGTCCCCACCGGTCCCCATGGAGGCAATCAGCCAACCCGTATCTGACTGAAAACCGGCACTCATCCCAAGCGTATAAGCCAGCCCCCGGGTTTCCCTGAGATCAAACATCATTTTATCAGACAGGATATTGGTCATCAATGAAAAAAGGGCTTTGTCTTCATCTGCTATTTTGAATTTGTAACCCAAACGGATCTGTGCCTGGTCCTTACCCAGGTCCAGGATCTTCTCCTGATAAGGGGCCGACAAGTTGATTTCATTTTTCACAGGAGGAACGGGTTCGGCCTTTTGAGTCCAGACTGAATTAAAAATTTCTTTCAATTTTTCGTGGGAAATTCCCGAAGAAATTGAGACGATATAATTCTCCGGGCGGAAGTAGCGTTTTTGCAGATCTGTCAGCGTCTCAAGATTGATCTTTGCCAACGATTCGGAATCTCCGCTGACCGACTTTGTGGAAGGATCATTTTCTCCAAAGAATAATTTTCTGAATTCTGTCACAACCGTCTTTCGGGCGGAGCTCTGCTGCATCATCTGGCGCCTTCCGGCATCCGCAATACCCTTCTTAACCTTGGATTCGGTGAGGACCGTGTGACCCAGCATATGCGTCAGCAGGCGTATCCCCGATTCGGCATCCTCTTCGAGACACTCAAAACGAATATAGCCCCACTCAGGAGAATTATAATAATCGTCATAGGGGATGAAACTCATATCAATGTATTTCGTTTGTGCGCCAATTGCCGCCAGCTGATCCTTGATCTCTTCACCGGTATATTGATCCGTTCCGGATTCCAGCAGGGAATGCAGGATCTCGGCGCCCCCTGTGAGATCACCCTCGATAGTTGAACGGTTCTTGACAAGAATATGCATACCGAACATGCGGGAGCCTCCGCTCGTGGCCGTGATGAGGGTGGCTCCTGAAGGCAAAACGGATTTTGCATAGACTGTTTCCTGAAGGGTTGTATCCTGTACGCCCAGAGACTCCGGCCGGACCAGATTAATATTGGCAGGCGCGTTCAACACCTGAGCAAAACTGTTGATGATCTCTGAGGCTTTCACCTTTTTTAATTCCGCCATTTTCGCGATTGTATAATCGCCCCCAAGAGCCAGGTCTCCGGACTGCATCATGCTGTAATAATGGGGTGAATCCAGCAGAGAAATGTTGGCGACTTCCTTCTGTTTCACCCAATACTCCAACTTTTGTCCGGTAACTATCTTCTCCAGGTCATTCTGGATCTCAACCAGGCTTCCTGCAATTTCCCCGATCACTGCGTTGATATCATCGTCCGGGTTTGCGGTGAAGTCAACCAGCAGTTTCTCATTCCCGGGGTAATCCGCAACAGAGATGCCGGGATTATAAGCGGACATCCTGTTCGACAATTCTTCACTGATAAATTCAGAGTAAACCTCAAGGCGCGTTTTTGCAGCCACGAGAGCATCCGCAGAGGAAGTACTCTCAAAATCAGGAAGCTGGTAAACCAACTGACCTTTAACCATTTTTACCGGTAATACCGTCTGATTAACGAAAAATTGCGGGTTTTTATTTTTCTCCCATTGGAAGGGGTCATCAACCGGTAATGGTTTGGGCGGGGCAGTACCGTAATATTCTTCCAGCGAAGATTTCAAATCTTCAAAGTCAAATTTTCCGATAACGGTAAGGATCATATTATTTGGTACATAATGGGTTTTATAAAAATCGTAAATTTCATCACGAGGCATGTTTTCAATAGTACTGATCGTCCCCAGAGTGGGCAGTCCGACTCCGCTGGAACCAAAGTTGACTCTGTCAAAATAATTTTGAACCTCATAACTTTCGCTGTCCCGGTCTTTGCGGATCTCTTCAATGACGATCCCCCTTTCTTTCTCAAGTTTATCCGGAGGCAGAATGGAATTGAAGATCATATCCGACTGAATATCCATGCCTTCTGGAAGATATTGAGACGGGAACAAGATGAAAAAATCGGTATATAGTTTGCGGGTGAAAGCATTGCTGTAGATACCGTAAAAGTCATTATCCCGGTAAAGTTCTTCCTGCGTGCGTTTGCTGGTTCCGTTAAAGAGCAGATGCTCCAGCATATGGGACATCCCGGAAGAATGATAATCTTCAAATGCAGACCCGACCCTGATGGTCATATTCAGGCAGACCATGGGAGAAGCACTATTTTGAATGGCGAGCACTTCAAGGCCGTTTTCAAGGAAAAAATGTCTGAAAGTTTCCGGATATTTGTCCACGGAGGATGAAGTTACCTGCCGCTGGTTATCCGGGAAAAGACCGTCATTTTCAATTAATAATTTGCCCCCCGGAGCGCAATTCGCCAACAGCAGCAGCATTGAGGTCAGTAATAAATTCTTCTTCATTATGTGATTCCTAAAATTGATCTTTTCAGTTTCCCCGATCCCCCGGTGCGGCAGCCGCATTATTACCCTTCACGTAAAAACAACCTAAAGGGTCAGGGCAAAAGATTTCAGCAATATACCGGGACAGGTCACCCCTCCCAGTTCTCTTCCGGCATAGGTACCGACATCCGGGATGAAGCGGGCTTCATCCGTTACAGCTTCGAGTTCCGGACCGAAAAAATTATAAAAGCTGTCGTCAAAGCGCATGTTTTCGATGGGTGCAGCAATTTCACCGTTTTCCACCCAGAAGCAGGCGTAACGGGTCATGCCGGTAATACGGCCGCCGATCCGGTCACTCCAGTTCAGATAATGCAGATTCGACAGATAAACTCCCGTTCCAAGTTCCTCCAGGATTGCTTTTTCCGCCAGCGCTCCCTCCGTCATCACCGGCGCTCTCAGATCCTCCCAGTCATCGGCATAATTTGAAATCTTTCCATACTCCTTTGCCGTTCTGGAGCTGACCAGCGTATTTACAAGCCGGCCCCCTTCAATGAGGGGCAGGATTTCGGGAGCAACTTCGCCGAGAGCGTTGAAACGCGGAACTGTTCCGCCGCTAAAATCTTCCTTGAGCGTAAAAAGGCGTGATAAGCGGATTTTTTCATTTCTCATTTTTAGAAAGGCACTGTCACCCTGCTGAATCGCGGCCTCACTGAGTCCTCCCCAGGAAAACATGCCGATCAGATCGGCAACGCCGGCGGGAGCAATATAGGTCCTGTATTTTCCCGGCTTAATTTTTTTTGGCGCCAGCTTCATTTTCTCAAGTTTATGGATCGAATCAGCGGCGAAAGCATTGTATTTCTCCCGGTTCCAGTGACGTCCTGCAAAAGTGGCTTTCACCATCTTTTCTTCCGGAGTAACCAGCGAGTAATCAAATGAAAAGGTCTCCGTTTCGAACCAGTGCACCTGCCCGGCTGAATTTGCGCTCCCCCGGTAAATATTCCCCGCAGCCCAAATCCCCGACATATCCACGTCCTTCAAGGCTGGGATGAGACTATCTGTAACCTCATCCTTAGGCAGCAGATCCCCGGTGTGGACTTCATGCGTGGAATCTCCCGGCTGAGGCAAAACAATGAATGGATCTTCCGGTAACTGGACAACTTCTTTTCGCAAGCGTTCGAGTTCGTCAAAAACAGATTGATAATCCGGGTCTTCCACGCCGATAAAGGGCAATTCGCCCGAAGCCGTGCGCTGACCGATGATCAACTTCAGACTGACGGACATGTCCTCAACAAGTCCGGTCTGCCGGATCCTGGCCCGATTAAACCGGATAAACTGACTGTTCTCACCGCGCAGGGAAATCGTTAAATATTCCTCTGTCTTCAGTTGATTGAAAATGCGGTTACAAACTTGTTCAAATACATCGTACATAATTTCCTCGTGTTACAACAGGTCTTTAATTTTGCTCTGGCAGCACCGGTCTTAAGGTAAATAGTCCCCGGATGCCGCCGGTGGAGATGTGGGTATAGTCAGACCTTTAAGCACCCCCAAACACCTCAACATTTTCAAAACAGGCCACCGGAGAAGCATGCCCCACCCGAATGGTTTGGTTTGGCTCTCCTTTACCGCAATAAGGGGTCCCGTAAATTTTGAAGGTATCCCGATTTCCCAGCATTTTCAGGCTGCTCCAGAAAGGAGTCGTTATCGCCCGGTAATTGGGATTTTTCACGGTTCTGGTCAGTTTCCCCTTTTCGATGAGTTTTCCGTACTCACAGCCGAACTGGAATTTATTGCGATAGTCATCAATGGACCAGGAGCGGTTGGTCTCCATATAAACTCCGTGTTCAATGGAGGAAATGATCTCCTCGAAGGTAGAATTTCCAGGCTCCAGATTCAGGTTGGCCATGCGGTCTATGGGCTGGCGATTCCACGAAGAAGCCCTGAAGTTTGCAACTCCGGGGACTCCCGATCTGATCTGACTTTCAAGTCCTCCCAGAGCCCTCACCAGTTTTCCGTTTTTAATGATAAATTGACGTTCCGCTTTCAGACCCCCGTCATCGAAGGCGTAGGAAGCCAGCTGATGTTCTACCGAGGGATCAAAAGTTATATTCATCAGCTCCGAGCCGTATTGCAGTTTGCCGATATCTTCCAGATGGACAAAACTCCAGCCGGCATAATTGCGCTCATCTCCCAGGATACGGTCGATTTCGAGAGCATGACCGACACTTTCATGAATCTGAAGCATCATCTGGTCAGGAGCCAGCACCAGATCTGTTTTGGCCGTAGGGCAATCCTCGGCGGAGAGCAGTTCAACCGCCTGTTCACCTATAATCCGGCAACGATCCAGGATGGCGGTTTCATCAAAAGCTTCCATGCCAGTCTGATGGCTTTTGGCCAGCATACCGCCGTCTGTGCGTTTTTGTACCACGGGTCCGTCCTGGGCCGTGGCCACAAAATCTGAGGATACCATCAGGAAATTCTGTTTCACATCAGAACCGTTGGTACTGACGTAGTGAAATTCCGTCTCGACAATTTGGGCCAAAGAATTTACACTGACAATCTTATCAGAGACTTTTAGCGCTTCGTTGGATTTCAGTAATAACTCGTTCAGCTCACCGGCAGACAGCGTATCGACACCCCGCTTGAAGGGAGATATAAATTCACCCACTGCTGCAGGTCTGGCGTCAACCGTGAATTTGTGAACGGCATAACGAGCGGCTAGTTTGGCCTGCTCCAGTGCTTTTTCTGCTGCCTGCTGAATACTGACCGGATCCAGCCGGTTGGTGCCGTAATAGGCAAATTGTCCGTCGGCAAGAACTTCTACCATAATGCCCCGGGTGGTCTCCCGGGCATTGGTCTGCGGTTTGCCGTCTCGCACCAGGCGATATGTTGTGGTTTCGGTTACCAGACGCAGCCCGACCCAATCCGCAGCGAGGGTCAAATTGTCCAGGATAGTTTTTGGATTAAATTTGTTCATTGTGTTTATTTCCGTTGATACATCATTTTTCAGGACGGCAAATTTACGTGCTTCAACAGGCATCCACAAAAGGATTACCCCACAGGATGCCGGCGCATCTGTTCACGTTCAGCCCACAAGGGTTGTTTTTTCTTTGGAGTACAGCGACAGCGTCGCTGTGAGATGATCAGCATTGTAGTGTTGCTGCGCCTGCAAACCGTTAAAACGGTTGCGGCAGATCTTCCTCCATATTCCCCCACGGATAAATCCGTGGTCTGGCTGGCACCCCTGATAATTGGGTTTACCCGACGATGCTATCGGCGGTGCTTGCCCGACATGTCCTGTACTGGCGGGATATGCCCGAAGGGCAGAGGGGGTCAGGAACGAGAGTGAAAAATCTCACATATCAACCATAAATAATTTTGTATTTTCAGTTGAGACTTGTAACTTCTCCCATGAAAGTTGAACTATTTTCTTTATTCATAAGCTTTAATGCGCCGCCAACGGCTGAAACATTTTGTTCTATACGGCTGATAGTCATGGCCGTGACCGCATATCCCATTTTCCAATCCGATGGAGCCCGGAAAGAGTGAAATGTGTTTACCCGACGATGCTATCCATCGGCGGGGTTTATCAGGTAGCGCTCAACGACAGCTGGACAAATTGAAAAGTTAGGAGTTAAAAGTTATTCATGCAGAAAATAAAATTGCTCATACTAATATTATTCATCGCATTGATCAGATCTTCTGTGCTGCATGTTCCGGATCCCTACCAGACTATTCAGGAAGGGTTGGACAACGCCCAGGAAAACGACACTGTCCTGGTAGATCCGGGAATTTATTATGAGCATCTCTATTGGCCCATTGTACATGGTATCAAACTCCTGGGAAGCGGTCCGGATCAATCGATCATTGACGGCAGTTCCAATGGTTTGGTACTGGGGATTCCCTGGGATGTGGAGACCAACACAATCCTTGATACGAATACGGTAGTGAAGGGTTTTACTATCCAAAACGGCAGGAGCAGTAACGGCGGAGGAATTCGTATCACTACCAGCGGTCCGCTGCTTGAAGATCTGGTCATATGTAATAATTATTGTTACGAAAGCACACTTGGATTCACAATGGGCGGAGGGGTTTACATCAGCCAGAATTCGGAAACTGTATTGAGGAATGTGACGCTCCGCGATAATATCTGCAATGGTTCTACTTTTGTCTGGGGCGGGGGTCTCTACTGCGAGAACTCGAATATCGTTCTCGACAATTTGAATGTGTATCACAATGCCGTGACGGGTGGGAACCCCAGTACAAACGGCCTTTATTTTTACCAATCACAGGTGACCATCAATAATT
>JAADGM010000138.1:0-2426 GCA_013152375.1 FCB group bacterium
CGGTTTGGCAGTGTTTGCTCCGGTAAATGCACCCTTCTCATAACCGAAGAGTTCGCTTTCTAAAAGGTGTTCCGGGATTGCGGCACAGTTCAGTGAAATAAATTTGTGGTTATTCCTCGAACTTAGCTCATGGATGGATCTGGCAACCAATTCTTTACCGGTACCGCTGTCACCTAGAATCATTACCGTAAAATCAGTTGCGGCAACCCTCGTAACCTGACGAAAAATATCCAGCATGTGCAGGGAGTTTCCAACAAACTTTCCGTAACCATTTGGCTTAAGCTGCGACCGCAAATTTTCCGGGAGGCTCTTTAACAGATTGAAATAGGCATTGATACGGGGGTAGATGTCCGGTAATTCCGACAAAATTACTTTGCGGGCATTAATCGAAAATAGAGCATCATTTTTTCCGCAGAGCTCTCCGCTTATTTTATGATCGTCATAAAAAATGATGATGGGGAGATGGGGGTCCTGACGGGTTAGTCGCCGGATAAATCCCTGGTAATTATCCTTGAGCAGTTTCCAATCGAGAAAAACCGCTGAGAAGGATTCGACGGTAGCGTAGGATAACACCGAGGTCAGGTTTCGGGTTACCGTCAATTCTGATGAATGCTCCCGCAGACTGGATTTTAATTTCTTAACAAATCCAGGATCAGACTTTATCAGTCCCGATGATATGCCCAGTAAAAAGCGCATTTATTCCAATGTGACTCTCAGCATTTCTTCCACTGACGTTTTCCCGGTGATTACAAGGTCAATGCTGGATTCACGGAGAGTCCGCATTCCCTTTTCCACGGCAGCGTGGTGTATTGTACGTGCAGTGGCATTTTTAGTCACCATCCCGGCGATTTCTTCGTCAGGAACGAGTAACTCATAGACACCTGTTCTGCCGGCATAGCCTGAGTTTTTACAATGCATGCAGCCCCGGGCTTCATAAATGGAGCCGGCCTGATCAGGAGTAATTCCCAGGCTCTCAAGGAGCTCCGACGAAGCGGTTATTCTCTCCTTGCAGCTCGGGCATAACAACCTGATCAAGCGCTGTGCAAGAATCGCTCTTACCGTAGAGCTCGCCAGATAGGCATCCATGCCCATGTTGGATAAACGGGTAAAACACGAAGCAGCGTCGTTTGTATGGATCGTGCTGAATACGAGATGCCCTGTAAGCGCTGCTCTGACAGCAAGCTCGGCAGTTTCGAGATCCCGGATTTCTCCAACCATGATGATATCCGGATCCTGTCGGAGCATGGACCTCAGTGCGGCTGAAAACGTCATCCCTGCTTTTGTATTGACCTGAGCTTGTGTGATGTTGTCAAGACGGTATTCAATCGGGTCTTCCACCGTCATAATATTGACTTCAACCGTATTGACCACTGCCAGGGTTGCATAAAGCGTTGTTGTCTTACCGGAACCCGTGGGGCCCGACACAATTATTAATCCATTCGGTGAATGAATTGATTTATTCCAGGTATGAAAAGTAGCTTTGCTAAAGCCCATTTTTTCGAGAGATATTCTGGATTTTTTTTGATCCAGGATTCGCATCACCACTTTTTCACCGAGAGGTGTTGGAAAAGTCGAGGACCGGATATCAACGTCTGAGCGCTGCTCCTGAAAATGAAACCGGCCATCCTGAGGCTTACGGGATTCTGCAATATCCATGTTCGACAGAATTTTAATTCGGGAGATCAGCGGCGCTAAAGCCGAGCGTGGAAAGGTATAATACTGCTGCAGAACTCCGTCAACCCGATACCGGATCCGAACATCCTTTTCCCGGGGATCAATGTGAATATCACTGGCGCCGATCTTGACTGCTTCGAGGATCAGCATATTTGCCGATTCAATGATTTCGGTATCTTCAGCAATTTCCTTGGATACGACCCTCACCCTTGAACGGGAGTCTTCCTGATCAGTGCCTTCATCGACATATTGTTCGACCCCGTAATACAAATCAATAACCTTTTTGATACTCATCTCCGGCGCCAGCACGAGATTTATTTCCATCACGGTTTCGACGTTTAGCTCATCAATGATCTCGACGTTGATGGGATCTGAACAGGCTACAGTCAGTTTGTTGCCAATATGAAAGAGCGGAATAATATTCAATCTTTTGGCAACGTCTTCTTTAACAATATCAATAACATCATTTTCGATTTCATAGGTCAGGGGGTCCAGGGTTGGCAGCTTTAACTGATCGCTCACGGCCTCGATAATATCATCTTCCGTGACAAATCCCAGTTCGATCAGAGCCAGGCCGAGGTAAATATCGTGCGTTTGCTTATACTGTAAAGCCTCTTCCAGTTGCTGCATATCAATCTTGCCTTCATCCAGCATGATCTGCCCGAGTAATTTTTTTTCCTGCGCCATGGTTTCTATCCTTTAATGATCAGGGTATGAATGTACCAGTTAATAATTTCAGGCCCATATAAAAT
>JAADGM010000138.1:2443-11561 GCA_013152375.1 FCB group bacterium
CCGAAACTTAAATAAGGCCCGAAAGGCAGACGTCTGCCCAGAGCGGATCTGCCGGTTATCAGTAATATTAAAATGACGATTGCAGAAGAGAAAAATGCCAGTGCAATGACCAGCAAACCTTCTTTCCATCCGAAAAAAAGCCCCAGCAAAAAAGCAAATTTTACATCTCCCAAACCCATTGCATCCTGTTTCAGAAATAGTTTTCCCAGGGCTCTGATGATCAGAAAACCCAGCCCTAGTCCCAGAAAACCCCAGAAATGCAGCGGAATCTGCTCATAGCCGTCTGTGAACACGAAATATAGTGCCGGGATCAGTGCGGCCACTAAAAAAGAATCCGGTATGATCTGATGATCGAAGTCGATAAAAGTCAAACCGATCAGAAGGCAAAGAAAAATGCCGTAAAATACTAAATCAATCGGGTCGGCCACGCGTAAATAGGTGACATACAGGATGGCAGCTGTCAGAAGCTCGACTAGAGGGTACCGAAAGGAAATTTTTTGGGAGCAACCTGAGCATCTGCCTCGCAGGATAAGATAGCTAAGAACCGGTATATTCTCATACCATGAGATCATGTGACCGCAGTTTGTGCAGCTGGAGCGGGGTGTGACGATCGATTTTCCCAGGGGTATCCTGTAAATACAGACGTTGAGAAAACTCCCAATTACCAGGCCAAGTATGATGACGAGTGCGCCTACCATTTTTTGGTCTCCGTAATTTGCCGGATAGATTCTAAAAAGGACTCAGGTTCGATAGGTTTGGATATTTGCAGGTCACCGCGAATCTCTGTCAAGAGGTTGGTATCCAGAGAGGCACCTTGGTCGGTTATCAGAATAATTGGAATATCCTGATATTTCTGATCAAATTTCAGCAGACGACAAACATGCAGACCGTCGATTTCCGGCAGCATAACCGCCAGCAGGATGAGATCCGGTCTTTCGGATCGGGCAAGTTTTAATCCGGTAAGGCCATCATCTGCCGAGATAACACTCATTTGGTTCTGGTCAAGGAATGCAGTGATGAAATCTACAAATGACAACTCTTCATCGATGATCAGGATTTTTTTCCTTGTGTGGTTCTGGGCCATTTAAACTCCTGTTTTTAACTGAATGGATAAACTGGCTTCCTGTTCTTCTTCAGTACTGATCCGCAAGCGCAGATCGGATTGATTATCGGCGTACCAAACTGCAGTTTCCCTGGTTATCCGGCCTTCGCGGTAGAGGTTGAACAGACTTTGGTCGAAAGACTGCATCCCCTCGTTATTTGAAGCTTCAATAGTCGTTTTCAGCAGGTGAGTGTCCCCACGCTGGATCAGGTCTTTGACGCGGGCAGAGGGGAACATGATCTCATGAGCGGCGATGTTATTTCCATCAATTCCCGGCACGAGCCGCTGGGCTATGACGGCCTCCAGGTTGTTGCTGATCTGAGAACGGACCATCACCTGAAGATAGGGATCAAAGAAGCTGACGATCCGCTCAATGGTTTGAGAGGTATTGACGGCATGCAAGGTGCTGATGACAAGATGCCCCGTTTCAGAAAAATTCAGGGCGGCAGACATGGTCTCGATATCACGTATCTCCCCGATTGAGATCATCGAGGGAGATTCCCTCAATGCACTTTTCAGGGCCTGTGTGTAATTTTTGGCGTCATGTCCGATCTCACGCTGGTTAACAATGGATTTTTTATGCGAATGCAGAAATTCGATCGGGTCCTCCAGTGTCAGAATATGTCCCGGCAGAGTAGCATTGCGATGGTCGATCATGGCAGCGATAGTCGTTGACTTTCCCGATCCTGCCTGACCAACCACGAGGATGAGTCCCCGTTCTTTCAGAGTCAGGTTTTTTAGCTGCACAGGTAATGCCAATTCATCGATACTCTTGATCCGGTTTAAAATCTGATGGATGACGAAAGCATCCGAGCCCCTCTGCTGAAAATAGTTGATCCTAAAACGACCCACACCGGGAAAGCTGTAAATGAAATCCAGATCATGATCCTTTCGGAATCCCTCCTGCTGCTGTTCGGTCAACAGGCTGCTGCGCAGAGTCTCCAGCATTTCAAAGGTAACCTTCTTCTCTTCGATCACATGAATTTCACTGCCGATTTTAAGTGTGGGATATGCCCCAATACTAATGAACAGGTCGGACGCCTTTGATTCGGCCATGATCTTCAGCAGGTCTTCGACTTTGTAAGTATCGATCATTGTTCTGCACCAACCGGGATCAGACTCAATTCACTATTCACATCCAACAGTGCTTCTTTCGAAACAATACCTGTCCGGACCAGCTTATCTATCGACTGTTCCAGAGTGACCATCCCCATTCTCGTATTGGTCTGCAAAACCGAGGGCAGCTGATAGGTTTTTTTCTCCCGGATGAGGTTAGCGACTGCAGGAATACCCAGCATCACCTCAAAAGCCGCTACGCGGCCGCCGCTGTTTTTTCTCAGCAGGATTTGTGAGATCACGCCAATGAGTGTTTCGCTGATCATGAGTCGTATCTGGTTCTGCTGGCTGGACGGAAACTGATCGATGATTCTATCAATGGTTTTGGTTGAGTTCACTGTATGGAGTGTTCCGAAAACCAGGTGACCCGTTTCTGCGGCGGATATGGCCAGCGCAGTTGTCTCAAGATCGCGCATCTCCCCGACGACGATCACATCCGGATCTTCCCGCAGGGAACTGCGCAGAGCTTTTGAAAAGGAGTGCGTATCGATACCGACTTCCCGATGGTTTATGAGAGCCAGTTTGCTTTCATGAATGTACTCCACAGGGTCTTCAATCAGTATGATATGTTTTCTCTGCCGACGATTGATATAGTCAATGATGGTATTCAGGGTAGTGGATTTACCACTGCCGGTCGGCCCGGTGACCAGGATCAGACCTTTGGGACTTAAGGAGAGCTTTTTCAGAATGGGGGGCAATCTTAGCTCCTCAAAGGTGAAACACTTTTCAGAGATGGCCCGCATAACGACCGTGTCGCCAAAGTAGCCTTTAAATACATTAATCCGAAAGCGGCCGATCCCTTTAAAATCCCTGGAAAAATCAATTTCCCATTCCTCTTCATACCGCTTTTTCTGGGCTTCATTCATGATGTCATAGGACAGCAGATGAACATCTTCGGCAGAAAGATGGGGGAGATCGGTTCGCTGAACCTCGCCGTCCACTCTCACAATAGGTTCATGATTCGGACTCAGATGCAGGTCGGAGGCTCCAATTTTACGGATGAAGTTCAGTAATTCATAAATTTCCATACTGACCCCTGGCGGCTAATCCAGCTTTACGATGTTCGGTGTGACAAAGAGCAGCAGTTCACGTTGTTCCGCGATTGAAGATTTATGAGTGAACAGCTTTTTCAAAAATGGAATATCTCCCAGGATGGGCACTTTTTTCGTATTGTCAATAACCTGGTCAAAAATCAATCCACCGATTAATAACGTTTCCCCATCCTTCACCATAACCTGATTGTTCAACGACCGGGATGAGATGATGGGTCTGTCGCTGTTTGGACCGGTCATACCCACAAGCGCTTCAACAATGGCATTTAATTTAATGGAAATGAACTCATTCTCATTTATCCGGGGTGTCACATTCAGTGTAATATTGATATCTTCCTGTTCAAAGGAATACTGTGTCTCCGATAATATCGTGCTGCTGTTCTGCGGAACCAGGATTGGGAAAGTCGTCCCGACATTCATAGTTGCCGTAGTGTTGTTCAGCGTGGTGGTTTGCGGTTCCTGGATCAGACGGGTATCACCGTCAGATGACAGCAGGTCCATGATGCCCTGGAAGACGGGCAGGCTCAGGGTGGCAATCTTCAGATTTGTCAACTTACCCAAGTCCACTATAGAACTCAGATCGGTCTGGTCAGCGGAGGTTTTTACGGGTGCATTCAGTTCGGCTCGCATGGTCCAGTCGATGCCCAGCTTCTCATCCATGGTCAACTTCGTCTCGATGAATTTAACAGCGATGTTGATCTGCTCTATCCGCCTGTCGAGTCTCGAAATGACAGATTCAATTTGATCAAAATTGGCAAAAATATCCGTTACGATTATGTGATCAAGGCTCGTTTGCTGTTGATTTCCATATCCGCCAAGGCCCCCTAAACCTCCCTGGCTGCTGCCCCCATAGCGACTGGAAGTGGACCCTGTCGTATATCCGGACAAACTGGCCTGAGTGCCTGTTTGACCATAGCCGCCGGTTCCCAGCTGACTGTTCAGTCCGCCGCCGCCATATGGTGTGATACTGCCGATACCACCGCCTCCATAGGAAGAGCCATACAGGCCGAGTCCGCCCTGGGGAATAGGGGTAAATACCTGTACCTTTCCCTTTTTGGTGAGCACATTTTCGAGTGCTGTCGCCAGGGATATGGCATCTGCGTACTCAAGTTTATAAACCCTCGTGGTCAGTTCTCCGGCCATCTCATCGGCTGTCGGTTTAATAACGACGATATTTCCCTGCACAAACCATGAATATCCGTTGACTTTTAAAATGGCATCCAGGGCATCTCCCAGATTGACGTCTGTAAGGGTTACCGTTACTTTGCCTTCAATATCGGCCCCGGCTATAATGTTGAGATTGTTCTGTTCAGCCAGGAGCCGGAGGATATCCAACAGGGGAGCGTCCTTGAAATTCAGTGAGCCGGTCTGATTAAACTGAAAAGCCTCTTCAAGGGGATTGCCCGGTTCAGCTTCTGTTTCAGGTGTACGCCAACTTACGACAACATGGTTGCCGTTGTTGTGAATCGAGTAGGCGGGCAGAGACGTAAACCGGAGCATCACAATCAGATTATTTTTCCCGGTCTCGGCAAATTTTTCACTGGCATCGATTCTGTAGAGCGGGGCCAAATCCAGCTGCTTACTGAAATGGTCAATGTCGAATTTTTTGGTGGAAAATGTGAGCTTCAGCTGGGGTGGCGACGAATATTCATTGGCATTGATCAAATCTTCACCCAGCGTTATGGAGACGACAGAACTGTCGCCGGTTAAGTAGGTGGTTACCCACTCCTGATGTTGGGAAAAAAGCCACAATGGAAGCATCAATAAGAGGATCGGAAATATTTTTTTTCTGTAATTCATGATATTATTGTGTTAGTATTAATCTGATGGATTGATCACCTTTGCTCAATATTACATATTGGAATGCAATTTTATCAAGGCGATAGCCGCTGATCACATCACCCTCTCTGAGAATATTTGAATTGATGACAGCGGAGCAGCTATTGCTGATGCAGGAGATTCCCGTGAGGTCCAACGTCGATGCTTTTGTAGCTTTGTCAAACAGCAGACCATCACCTTCCTGCAGGTCAGCCGTGACATAATAGAAAGGATCTTTTTCCCAGTCCTCCGGCCAGTTGGACTTTAAAAGCTTCTCGATCCGGGACATATCGGGGATGCTGACTGCCGGAGCAGCGGCAGCGGTGGCGGTTGTTGTGACCGCGGGTATGGGTTGAATCCCCTGTTCGGTTTTACCTCCGAAATAGCCGGCATCCCAAAGGTAATATGCGATCACCGTCAGCAGAATTGCAGCCAGAATATACTGGCGTTTGGTGTCACTGTTCATATTGCCCGTTCTCCCGCAACATACCAATAGGTGTAAAGCAGCATCTCTCCGGTCAGTGCTCCGCCAAGCTCCAGTTCGGATTCGATATCAATAGAGCCGATATTGATCATTTCTTCAGAATTCATGAATTCTTCCATCATGGCAGTGATAGAAAAGAAATCCCCCAGAAACTGGAACTGAATCGGTATCCGTTCGACGTGTTTCTGGGTAGTAACCAACTGGTATTTAATCGCTGGGAATGAATCTCTCAAGTCCGGTGAAAAGGAAATAATGCGGATATTCTGCTTTTTGGCAACGCTCCTGATCTTTTCAAGAATGTCCACAAAATTATTATGGCTTGACAGAGAATATTGCAGCGTGTCGAAATCGGATTCGCTTTTTGTGAACTGTGCTTTGATCAACGGATAATATTCCACGGACTGATTGAGCGTTTCGATCTGTTTTTCAACCTGAGCAAGTTCATCTTGTTTTCGGATAAGATTTCCCCCGTCGATATAAATGACTTTCACCGCCCACCAAAGGGATGCGATTATCAAGACCGTCATGAGCAGGAAGTAAGTTCGTTTGTACCTTTTCACGTCAGATCCCCAGTTTCAGATTAAACAAAAACTTATTGGATGCTTTCTCGGCAATATCTTCCATGTCGATGGAAACTGATGAAAAATAGGGCAGCTGTTCCAGTTTGAGTCTGAAGTTAGTGAGCTGGATATGTGCCAGAGAGACATCACTGGTGACGAATCCGTTCAGCAGGAGGACATCATCAACTGAATTGACGGTTTTTACGCCATTGTCATCGACGGTCTCATTGGTTTCCTTGGTGAAAGACAGCGATGTCAGCTTGATATCTTTGGGGATTATATTCGATAACAACTTGAGAAGATTCATCTGGTATCGGGAATAGACTCTGTCATTTTCAAGCAAATGGTAATAATCCTCAATGAGTTTCGTATCTTTTTGCAGGATCAGCATTTCATTTTTTCGGTTCAACAGCTGTCCTGCAAGCCTCTGCTTTTCGTCCAGCTTCACGGAGACAGCGTCATAATGTGTACTCATCCAAAATCCGGAGACGGCAAACAACGGCAGTAAAACTGCGGCCGCGGCAGTCATCAGTTTACTGCGGAAAATATAGCCGTATTCGTTCCGTTTTTTCTCAGGGATGATATTCAGCGGTTCTGTATTCTTTGCCAGCAGCGCAAAATTTGTCACGAAATTCGGGAGCTGGCTTTCAGCAATGACTTTCCCGCCGTTGAATCTGTATTTCCCGGCGCGCAAAGGATTAAAATAGCCCACTTTCAGATTAAGGCTCTCACTGATGGTCTGCACCAGATTCGGAAAGGTCGAAGCGATTCCGTCGAATAATATGGCCTCCCAGTTCAAATCCGGATTCTGTTTTTTAAAATAGTTCAGCGAACGGTTCAGTTCACTGGTTATCCTTTCAACAACCGGTCTTAAAAAGATGGAAATTTTATAGAGGTCAATATGTGAATTTTCCGAGATGCCCGTGCGATCCTTTGGGAAACCATATTTTTTCAAGAGTTGTCTGGCCAAAGGAAGATCAATCTGTAAGGATTTGTCATCAGCCGTCACCTTTTTCATCACGGCTTTATAGAGATCATCGGCACCAATGGCAATTTCTCGGGAAAAGGCCAGTTTATGAGAATTGATTACGGTGACGACAGTCCTCATTTCTCCCATGCGGACCAGTACATAACAGCCTTGGTTCAAATCAGGATAATTTTGTATGAAAGTCTTCCACATTATCACCGGAATAGTGGAATAAAACCGTAATTTAAGATTGTGTTTTTCAAATACCGCAATTGATTTCTCGATGACACTCCTGTCGCCGGCACTGATCACGATGTCATCTTTAAGGCTTTTTTCAGGAGATTTGATCTGCTCCCAATTTATCACTGCATGGTCCGAACTGAAAGGCAGATTTTTCTTGGCGTGCCAGGCCACCAGGTCGTTCAGATCGCCGGTTTTCAACCTTGGCGTTTGAAAAATATGCGTTTTTGTAGGATGCCGGGCTGAAAGATAGGCGGTGTAGCAAATGTTTCTGACGGAATCATCAATGTCATTTTTGAGCACATAGTCGATAAGATTATCCATTGAGTCAAGAGTCAGCTTTCCCTTGTGGAAGGGGAGCGTATATTCCTTGAAATCCTGGATCTCGGTTCCCTTTCCATCCTCTTTGATCTGCAGCAGCCAGAGCTGATTATTATCCTGGTGCAGGCTGATTTTATGCGTGGCTTCGTTAAGTTTATTTTTCAGAGATGAAAGAAAATAGCCGCCCTTCTGTTTTATCTCGAGTGGGGGAATCGTTTTAAATAATTCTTCGTCAAAGGCCGTCGGCTTTACAACGATCGGTGCAATTTCCCCCTTTTTCAGAGATGTATTCTTCAGCAGGGCATCCGGTTTACCGGGAGAGATTCCGACTTTAGGAACCGGACTCTCATCGCGGGTCAATATTCCGGTGCCATCCTTCTTAACTGCTTCGGATGCCTCCGTTTTCCCCTTTTCAATACGGGAAAGCCGCATTCTGCCGGAAGAGGTTGCAATGGAAACGCCAGGTGTCAGCCCCGTATCTTCTTTGATATCTGCTTTCGGTTCCTTTTCCTCTGATGAGGCAGCCGAAGAGGGTGCAGGTTTTTCGGTTTTGGAGGGTTTAGGACTTTTGTCCTCGGGAATCTGCTTTGCAGCTGCCGGTTTTGCTGCTGCCTCATCCGATACGGCCTTGTCAGATTTCGCCTTGAGTTTATCTTTCAGCAATTCTTCTAATTTGGCGGTTTCTTCTGCTTCATTGCGGGTGCCCCGAGCTGCCTTGGATTCAGGTTTTTCTGATTTGGTTCCGGTTCCTTTTTTTTCTTTAACGGATGCCGCAGCCTTGGTGGCCTTTTGGGTATCTGAATCCTTCAGTTCCCTTTGATCGGTCTTTTGGGTCGTCTTAACCGGGTCAACAGACTTAGCGGGAATTTCCGGTTGTTTGTTGTCTTCAGATGGTTTTTCAGATTTTACACCAGGCACTGCGAACGGTTTCCCGGCGATTCTGACGGAAGGTCTTTGGTCAATCGTATTTAAGATCTCTTCGATTCTGGCCAGTACCTTGGCGCCGGTATTTTTGATTTGAGTTTTTTCGGGAACAGCGGGTATTCCCCGGGTTGAGGTTTTTTCTGCCGCTGGAAGGTCCTGCCGGGCTGCTGTAGCAGCCACCTTGATACTTTTCTTCTTGGCGGCGATGAGTTCATCCAGTTTGGAGCTGGGTGGGGGAGTGGTTTTTTTCGGAGTACGTAATGCCGGCTTGTCCGGAATCACCGTTTGTGAGAGTTTATCGGAGACATCCTGCTTCTGCGTCTTCTCATCTTCAGTCTTTTCCGATTTCTGGCGAATTAACTTCAGTTTTTCAAGCAGCCCCGGTTTTTCGGAGGTGTTCTCCGGTTTCTTTTCCTCTTTTCGGATTGACTTGGGGGCTTTCTTAGGTTCACTTGAAGCGTCAGCCTGTTTTTTATCTAGCCCATCTGTTTTTTTAACCGGCTGCTCTTTAGATGATGCGGCAGTCTTTTTATC
>JAADGM010000081.1 GCA_013152375.1 FCB group bacterium
AGGCCCCTGTTGTGCAGGCACCGCCGATTGCATCGTCGGGCACTCCCGCCGGCACAGAGAGAAAAAGATATGGGCAGTCGGTCTCCCGGTTTTCAATCCTGAAGGTATTGAATATTAATAGGAGATCCATTCCATTGACGTCAACCCTGAAGGGGTTGAACACCATCCTGATGATACAGCGACATTGTCGCTGCACTCCAAAGAAAAAAGACCCCAGGGGGTTAAATGTGAGCAGAAAGCGTCAGAATAAGGATGAATCAAAGGTCAGGCCTCTGACAGTTGGATAAGCGGGATGATGGGGTTTGGGGGAACCATGCAGTACTATTCTCTGCCCTTTTGGGCACTCCCGCCGGCACAGAGAGAAAAAGATACGGGCAGTCGGTCTCCCGGTTTTTAATCCTGAAGGGATGAATGTGAATAGAAAATAAATTGCCTCAGCACCAACCCTGAAGGGGTTGAATTGACTTACTGACCACTCCGGACATACGTGCCTGAGGTGATAAACACACAAGTCCCTGGGAAATATTTTCTCTTGATAGTGTTACATCGGCGGAATAAAACTTTACAGGTCAATTATTCCAGTATCGAAAGGTAAACAGAGCATGAAAACCCTGCATAAAATCTGCATCATGTTAATTATCGGCGGACTCCTCGCCGGGGGCACACCGTATGTTGTGATGGTTTCGTTCGACGGGTTTCGGTATGACTATGCCGACCGGACAGAGACCCCGAATTTTGACTTCCTCAGGGATCACGGGGCCAAGGCCGAATCCCTGCAGCCGGTTTTCCCCTCCAAGACCTTCCCAAATCACTATTCCCTCGCCACCGGTGCCTACACGCAGACTCACATGTTGACCAGCAATTCGTTTTATGATAAAAAATTCAGAGAAAAATATTCTATCTCCGACCGTAAGACGGTTCAGGACGGAAAGTGGTATCAGGCCGAACCCCTGTGGGTTACCGCCGAACGTCAGGGAGTTAAATCGGCCTCCTATTTCTGGGTCGGCTCCGAAGCGCCCGTTAAGGGAATTTACCCCTCGATCTTCAAATATTATGATGGCTCAGTGTCCTTCGAAGCCAGAGTGGATTCAGTCCTCAGCTGGCTTCAATTGCCTGAAATTCAACGTCCCCATCTTATCATGCTGTATTTTGATCAGCCGGACAACAGTGGGCATACGGAGGGACCCGAAAGTCCAAAGGTAGATGAGATGGTACGGTACCTGGACAACATCCTGGGCAGACTCCTCTCGGGGCTGGCCTCCCTGCCCGTTGCCGGCGAAGTTAACCTGGTGCTCGTCAGTGACCATGGGATGACATCTGTTTCGGAAGACAGGATCATACCGTTGTACAGCTATCTGAACACGACGGCCCTGACGGTTGACAATGTGGGGCCTTATGCACAGCTTGACCTCCGTTATTTCTGGCAGAGATGGTATATCCCGTTCAGGCTGAAAAAAATACCGCATTTGATTTCCTATTCCCGTCGCTCCATTCCGCAGCGGTACCACTTCGTCAACCGGAACACGGGAGATTATCTATTGGTTGCCGAGAGCGGATGGACCATTGTTTCGGACTCATCACCCCGGAACGATACCGGGCTGCCCCGGGGAAATCACGGTTACGACCCTGAAGTGAAAGCTATGCAGGGTATTTTTTATGCCTACGGACCGGCAATAAAGCAGGGTGTAACTGTGGAGACCTTTGAAAATATTCATGTGTATCCCCTGGTATGTAAGCTGCTGGGCATTGCTCCGTACAGCGGTGCGGTTGACGCCCCTGAGGGGCGGCTGGAGGTTCTCTTTCCCATCTTAAAAGACGGGGGATGATCCTGCAGGCCGCGTTACCCGTTGCGAATCAACCGGCAGAAAAATATAGCGGCACATCCACCCCGCAGTCAGCTCAGGGAAATAAGGTCATACCGCATCGGATCCATCCGGGAATCTTCCTCTAGTCCAAATAGGGAGAGCGCCCTAACTTTAGCCCGTGATTTTTAATGAAAACCAGTCAAAAGCCGTCAACCATCCACCGGGTCCCCTGCTCATTCTGGCAGGCGCCGGAACGGGAAAAACCACCGCCATCATCGGCCGCATTGCCCGCTTTATTACAGAACTGAAGGTTAATCCCGAAAACATTCTCGCCCTGACCTTTACCGTCAAAGCAGCTGAAAACCTGAAATTAGAGCTGGCCCGGGTAGCAGGACCTGCGGGCATGGACATACAGGCCTGTAATTTTCATGCATTCGCCAAGACCGTGAGTGAACGGTATTTTGACCGGCTGGGCTATGACGGTCCGCCGATGGTGATGGAGGATGCCGATATTTATTTTCTACTCAGGGAAAAGTTCGATGAACTGGACACACTCCGGAGTTCCGAATATCGCCGCGATCCCATTCTTGCCATCCAGTCCCTGAAATTACTTTTCGACCGCTTTCGTGATGAGCTGCTCTCCCCGGAGGAATTGTACCGCTTGCAGCGGGAAAGCCTCGGTGAGCTCGCCTCCGCAGAGGACGACCGGGCTCGGGAGGTATTGCTGAAGCTCGCTGATGCAGTGGATATCTTCCCCCGCTATCAGGGCTGGAAAAGAGACCAGGGGCAGGTTGATTTCGGGGATATGGTCGCCAACCTCTGGCGGCTCGTCAGCGAAGAGGGGGACATCCTCCGGGAGCTTCGTGATCAGTATCAGCATCTTTTTGTGGATGAGTTCCAGGACAATAATTATGCTCTGAGTCAAATTGTGTTCAAACTTGCCGAACCCCGCCGAAGCATCACGGTGGTGGGAGATGACGATCAGTGCATTTATTCCTTCCGGGGTGCCAATCTGGAAAATGTGCGGCAGTTCAAAGAACGCTATTCGGGAGATCCCGCTTACGCTGAAGTGTCGCTGTACGAGAATTATCGTTCAACTCAGGAAATTCTCGATCTGGCAAATTCCTCCATCGCTCTAAACCCGGGACGGATGGAAAAGGAAAAGCTGACAACCGGCCTGAAGAAACACGGTCTTAAGCCGATCCTGGCTCTGGGAGATCGTCAGCAGCAGCTGACTTATCTCGTGCAGGAGATCAGTACCTTGAAGGCCGCCGGTGTCAGCGGTTCGGAGATTGCAATCCTCCAGCGGACCCATTCAAAATGTATCGAGTTGGCGGGGAATCTGTCACGCCTGCGCCTGAGAACCGCCTATCGTTACGGCAGATTGTTTGAACGAACCGAGATCAAGGATATTGCTGCTTACCTTCAGGTGCTGGCCGGAACCCCTCAGCAGGATCAGGCCTTTTTCCGGCTCATACGAGCTCATTTCGGGACGACGGCAGCAGAGAGATTTCTCAAGCTGTGGCGGCCGCGTCGGGAGAAACAGACTCTGCTGGAAGCCTCTACTGACCTGGCTGATAAACTTGGGGAAGCCGTGACGGATTTCTGCAAGGGGGTAAGAAAGCTGCAGGCCGGGACGACAACCGGTACGGTGCGGGGTATATTGTGGGAAATCCTGGTTTTCAGCAAATTATACCGCAACACTCTGGAAGTGGAAACGACGGAACATGCTCAGCAGGTCAACTGCCTTAATCAGCTGCAGCAGCTTGTCCGGCAGTTTTGCGAACATTACGGGGACAGGGACTTTCAACTGTTCGTGCGCTACTTCAATGTTCTCTGGGATGTGAATGCCACCCTGATCCCACAGCCTGCCCGCAGGGCCGTCTCCGATGAGATCCAATTGATGACAGTGCACAATTCCAAAGGGCTGGAGTTTGAGCATGTCTTTATTCCGGAGCTGACCAGTTCTAATTTTCCCCAGTCCTTCCGGCGCGGTGCACTGCTGGCCAACCTGCCAGTCTCCTGGCGAAAATTACCGGGAATTGAAGGAGGTGACAGGGAATTCCATCGGGCGGAAGAGCGCCGATTGTTTTACGTGGCTGTGACCAGAGCCCGGGATCGACTGCATCTGACCGGACCGCTGAAAAGGCAGTCTGAATTTATTAAACCCTTGCGGGCCCCTCTGGTCCATCGAAAGGAACTTGAAATGACAGAATCCGATTCAAGAGACAGAATTCAGGAAGTATTCATCGAATATCAGAACCTGCTTCTGGAGGAAACTTCTGCCGGTCACTATGAAGCTGCAGAGCAGATCGTGCAGGCTCTAAAAGCTCTGCAAAAGCTTGAGAACGGTGTTGTTCCCGACTGGGGCGAGAATCCGTATAAATCTCAAATTCTTGCAAAACTGGGGAATGATCCCAGTGAAAAACTGTCCAAATTACCAGAGCTGAAGCTTTCCGCCACCCGCATCCAGCGCTATCAGACCTGTCCTCTGAAATATAAATTCCGGGATATTGATCAAATCCCTGAAATTCCCGAAAAACCCTATTTCAATGTGGGGACGGTAGTTCATAAAGTATTGGAGATTTTCCACCGGGAGAATTATACTGCTCTGGCGGACCTGCTGAAATTACTGGATGAACATTGGACCTCGGGGGGATTTGGGTATGCCCAGGAAGAAGATCAGTTTAAGGAAGATGCCCGGGAAATGATGCGAAACTACCATGAATTTCTAAGCCGACATCCGGCGCAGCCGTGGGCGGTTGAAAAAGCTTTTGAATTTTCCCTTGAGAATTGCAGCATCACCGGGAAATGTGACCGTATCGATGTGACCCGGGAGAATGTGATCCGCGTCATCGACTACAAAACTTCAAAAACAAAAAAGAGTGAAAGAGACCTCCGCAGGGACATTCAGCTTGCCATCTATGCCCTTTTCATCACCCGGGCAGCGTCAGATGACCCTGATGTTCAGTTGGGCAGGGTGCCTGACGAACTCACCCTGTTGTATCTGCGGCATGCTGAACCGGCTGTCACGGTTCATTACACCGCCGAAGAATTGGACCAATTCGAAGAACAGATCGTGGAGACGGCGGCGGCAATCCGCCGGGGTGAATTTGAACCCAAAGTCGGATTCAACTGCAAATACTGTGATTACAAAAACCTGATCTGTCCGGAATGGGGCTGATGGTGCTAAAAACCACTGGTTTTCGACCATCCCGGGTGATGGCGGGGTTTCACGAATAATTCAATGAGTATAAACGGAGGTAGAAAATGATCAAACATATCAAAATACTCCTGTGCTGTTTTATTTCAGCAGGATTTCTGTCAGCGGCTGTTACCCTCGGACAACTGTCGGAAAACGCAACGGTTGGTGATTTTACCACGGAGGCCGTTTATGAGACCGTTGAAGGACAGGTCCAGGGGGCCAGGTTCCGCCATGTCCCGAGCGGATTCGTGCTGGATTTTATGCGCATCCAGTCCATACCACAGGCCTTTTTCTGGGTCAACTCGCATCCCGTTTCGGATCAGGGCGAGCCGCATACTCTGGAGCATTTGGTCCTGGGCAAAGGCAACAAGGGGCGCTATGTGGGATCTCTGGAGGAAATGCGGTTGGGGAGCAGCTCCGCTTTCACTCAGCAGCTGCGAACGTGTTATCATTTCAATACATCTGCAACTTCTGACGTATTTTTTGAACTTTTTGAAGCCAAACTGGACGCCCTGCTGCATCCCGATTTCTCCGATGAGGAAATACGTCGTGAAGTCATGAACGTGGGCGTGGCTGAAGACCCGGTTGACGGGAGTCTGAAGCTTGAGGAAAAAGGCACGGTTTATAACGAAATGGTCAGCAGTTTTGAAAAGCCATGGGGTAATCTGTACTCCGAAATGGGCCGCATGCTTTTTGGTGAAACAAACCCGTCAGGATTTTCAGCGGGAGGCATACCGGCGGCCATCCGCACCATGCAGCCGGAAGATATCCGCACATTTCACGCATCGAACTATCACCTGAACAACATGGGGGCTGTGGTGACACTACCTGATGATGTCGGCTTGGAGGAGTTCCTTGAGCGAATGTCCCGCATCCTCAACACCGTGGAACCCGACGCTGTTTCAGGAAATGATCCGGATGACGGACCGGAAGCTCTGCCGGCCTATGCGCCTGCTCCGGCAGGGACGCTCAGACAGGTTCATTTCCCGGGTGACAATCCCGATGAACCGGGAGACCTTGTATTTGCCTGGCCTGCTGAACTGAATCCCACTGCTGAAGAGGCACTTCTGCTGGATATTTTTATCGCCAATCTTGCCGGTGGTGAAACTTCAAATCTATATTCCCGGTTCATTGCCTCCGGGACCCGGACAATGGATATCGGGGCTACTTCAGTGAGCGGGTGGCGGTCGGATGAGAAAGGTAACCCGGTGTATATCAGCTTCAGGAATATCGCCACGCAGTCGGCCGCACCGGAGGCCATGGAGAAAATAAGATCCGCCATCCAGGATGAAATCCGAACCATTGCGTCATTGCCGTCAAATTCACCGGAGCTGCAGGCATTTAATGATCGAGCGCTGAACCGGATCCTTCAACAGCGCAGAAGTTTGCGGGATTTTTTAAATTCCCCGCCGCGATTCGGCTACCGGGGCACCGGGTCACGCTGGATGAATCATCTGCATGAGCTTCACAGGCAGGGTGGTTTTCATCGGGACCTGCTCATGGGGGCGACTTTTGATGCGGTCGAGGACCTGTTGCGGTCCGGTGAGAATCGCTGGGGTGAACTCATCGAAAAATGGCAGCTTTTAAAAGTGCAGCCTTTCGGCGTATCCACACTGCCTGACCCGGACTACCTTATAACTTCGGAAAAAGCCCGGGATGAGCGGCTGATGGAGTATCTGGGGGATTTGAAAAAACGCTATGGCATAGAGGATGATTTGAAAGTCATTACGGCTTTTAAAAAAGATTACGATGCCAAGACCGCTGTCATAGAAGCGGCAGCTGCAGATGTAGCCATGCCTGAATTTGTGAAAACTCCGCCTTTAACATTGGATGATCAGCTTGATTACACGGTTGAGACTCTCCCTGGCGGTGGGAATCTGGTTTTTTCAGATTTTGAGAATATCTCCGGAGGAACAATCGGATTTGCCTTTGATCTGCACAGAGTACCCCCTCCCATGCTGACCTATCTGGCTGCCCTGCCGACACTCATGACCGAGATCGGCGTCACAAAGGACGGCACGGTTTTAAGTTTCGAGGAGATGAAAGAAGCACAGCGGCAGGATATCCTGAAACTTTCAGCCTATTTTTCTGCCAATGGCAATACCGGCAGAGTGGAACTGACCGTGTCCGGTTCCGGGTCTGACCTTGCAGAAACCCTCAAAGTCATCGACTGGCTGAAAGCAATTCTATTTTCCCCGGATCTTTCCCCGATGAATCTTCCACGTATCCGGGATGCCATTGCCAATCGTCTCGGAGCACTTCGAAACCGCATGCAGGGGCCCGAGGAAAGCTGGGTACACAATCCGGCCAACGCCTTTAAATACCAGGACGATTTGCTGTATCTCACCACCAACAGTTTTTTAACTCAAACCCATGCTCTGCAGCGACTGAAATGGAAACTGAAAGAACCGCCGGCATCCGCCGGACTTGTCGTGGATTTCTTCTCGCAATTATCCGATTTGGCACAATTCAAATCAGGGGCTGACCTGCGGGACATACTAGGCAGCCTGCGGACGGAACCGATGACCGGAGATATCTTTCAACAGGGGCAGATAGGATTTATTCTGCCGAGACTCGACGCAGCCTCCCTGACGACGGTACGGGATATCCTTGGAGACCTGCAGCTGACCCTGGCGGAAATACCGGGTGAATCTCTTAAAACGGACTGGCCCTATCTCTGCAATGCTGCGCTTTCGGACCTGCAGCTCAGCCCTGTCAAAGTTCTGATCATATACAGAGATCTGTTGAAAAAGACCGTGAATATAAACTCCGTTCGGGCCTGGGTAATCTGCAGCAAAAGCAACATGGAAAAGATACGACCCGAGCTGAATCTGCTCACGGAGGACTTTTTCCCGGTAAAACTCCCGGAACAAACCTATCGCACGGAACCCCGCATCACAAACAGAATGCTGCTTCGTGAGAGGGCTCTCCAAACCCCGGTGTATGTGGGGCTGGTGAACGAAAATACACGCGCCGGAGTGCATATCAACTCGGCATCTGGCACCAGTGTTACCGAACTGGATCAGGATCACCTGCTGGATTTTCTCGCCTCCAAGCTGTACGGCGGACACGGAGCCCACAGCATGTTCATGAAAACCTGGGCCGCAGGACTGGCCTATTCCAATGGTGTGGGTTCCAGTGAGATCAGCGGGCAGGTCAGTTATTATGCGGAGCGCTGTCCCGATCTAGCCCAGACGATGCAGTTTGTGGTGAACGAATTGGAGCGGGCTCCCGATGACCCGGCCCTGGCAGACTATGCAGTCGCTCAGGCGTTTAAACGGGTGCGGTCAGGAGATCGCTACGATAGCCGGGGCAGGGCCATGGCAGACGACCTGGCAGATGATCTGACACCGGCTGTCGTGCGTGCCTTCCGGGAAAAGATACTGGCCCTGGGAGATGCCCCCGATCTGTATGAAATGCTAAAAAAACGGATGCCTGAGGTTTATGGGAGAGTCCTTCCGGGATTGGGTCCCAAGGGTTCGGCCGTCAAAGGCGCACTCTATTTTGTCATCGGACCGGAAACGCAGCTGGACCCTTATGAGACCTACCTGAAATCCATCGATGAAAAGGCCGTCCTCTATCGAGTCTATCCCAGGGATTACTGGATCGTCAATTGAGTACATAACCGACATTACCGTTACAGAAGAACCGGTGTGTCCGCCGAAGAAGGTCCCGGGCAAAGGCCCCGTGGGGCAGGTGTATTTCTTCATGCTTATTCACTGCATTGATAGGATACTTTCCGATTAATTTTCAGGTAAGGCCTTGAATCCGACCAGGTTGGCATTGCCGGACTACGCCGGACAAGACGATTT
>JAADGM010000007.1 GCA_013152375.1 FCB group bacterium
TGACTGAATAGGTATATTCGATGCCGTCCACCACATTGCTGTCGATATAGGAATGTTGAATACCCGTATCATCCCCCAGGAATTTCCACGATGCCAGAGGATCGAGACCTTTTATATCAATTTGGCGTTGATCTTCTTCTTCGTCACAGGCCCCGCCGGAATAGATGCAATGCTCCATATCTTGCTGATAAGACAGGTCAAACTGAGCCAGCGGCACCCATCCCAAATGATTCCCGTCAAGATCCACAATTTCCTGGCCCCAGGTTTTTCCGCCATCCAGACTCTTATAGAGTTTGTAGCCTTCAAAATCACCGTAGCCGGTGACAACATCGGTGGAAATTTCAGCCACCTGATCCCAGGTGATCTCAACCCGGTTGTGGTCCACGGTTGCAAAAACAGTCGGTGTTGCCGGAGGCGTGAATCCCTGATAGTGGGAATTATACATGATCTGGCCGAACTGGGCATTTTTGACGATATCTGAGTAGTCAATAGTCCCTTCATTATCCAAATAGATTGCATCCCCAAAAATGATGCTGAAGGAGAACGGCACTTCCTCACCCACCGATAAATCAAAGGGACCGCAACTCATGATCAGCACACAATCCAGCCCCTTGGGATCTTCAATGAATTCATCCGTCTCACGCAACCCGGAGATGGAGTCAAAATGAGGATTCAGCTCCGTATCGAGATCCGTATCGGGATGGGCCGTATGAAAAAACCAGGCTTTTTCATCAGGCGATAAATTCGTAGTATCCCCCGCCATCACCTTGTACTGGATCTCCTCTTTGTTTCTCGCCTGCGGGACACCGGGAGAACCGGCAAAGGGACCTGAATTTGTTTCCCGGTTGGAGACACCGGGTCGGTTATACCAGTCAAACCAGTGCCAATCCGTCATTTTCAGTGGTTCCCCGGGGAATATATCGATGAACCCATCCTGGTTCAAGTCCACGGGTTCCGTAGCCAGAGGCGTATCGAGAAGCTGAACGCCCACCACACCAAGATCCGTTGCAGAGTTGCTCACGCCGTCATAATCGTAGATCATGGCCATACTGATGAGGAGCTTTTCATTGTTCACATACAATGAATCAATATAATACTCCATGAAATCATCATCATTCGTATGAACGCCGGTATTCCCGGATTGGGTTGACCAGACGGCATCGGCATCAAAATAAAACCCAAGATAGACATTTTTATAGTCAAACCCGGCTCCACCGTTCAGTGTGGTTCCGTCGGGAAGCACCATGGCATCACCGCATCTCTGAAGGCCGTTTTCATCAAGCACGGGATCACCGTGTTCGTCCGTGGCACACCAGTCACCGCTCTCATTGCGAACCTTCACGGTTACGAACATGATGTCTTCGGCATACGAGACACCGTAGGAGTGGGCCTCCGCCATGACTTTCAGCCCGAGGGGATAGCCGGTCTGCTCGTAATTATCATTCGTATCCACCATATTCCCGTTCTCCGCCCAGCGGTCATCAAATTCCATATAGACATCATTGTCAGAAACGAATCTTCCGGGAACTGTTTCCCAGCAGAGCGGGTCCTGCCGCAGTCCGCTGCAGCCGGGGAGTTCTTTATTAAAATCCTCCGCCCACCACCCGGGCCAGAAGGATTCATCTTCCCCCGTATCCGGATTCACTCTGATCGGCCAGGTTTGTGAATAGGCAGAATGGGCTAGCAGCGGATAAGTATCAGAGGGACTGACCCAGGGCGTATCACCAAAAATATCTCCCTCATCTACATCCGTATTGTGCGTATTTTCACGGGCTTTTGTTGAAGGCATCCATTCGGTATTTGTGCTGGGTCTCCAGCGGGTAAACCAGGATTCGGTCGTCGTTGCACCATAATAGACATAATTATCGTCTTCCGTCCATTCCTCGAGATCTTCACCGTAGTCAAAGGCATCATAGGCATCGGTACGGCGGTCGAGCTTGGGTCTCAGAGCCCAGGGGTAGATCAACCCGATCCGGGCATTTGAAAAGTTGGGGTCGATTGTATTTACATCAGAATATGCAACGGCAATATAGATTTTTTCGTCAAACTCATCCACTACATATTGATGCTCGGCTATAAGATCAGTATAATTCTCTACTGCAATGCCGACAATACCATCATCATCGGCGGCTTCAAATAAGACACCTACGAAATTTGTTTTGCCATCCTCAGTCCAGGCCTGATAAGCGCCATGAGATCCCCACACCTGTATCTCGGTCGTCTCACCCGCAAAGGGCGGATCACTGGTCCAGGTAAAATCAGATGAATACTTCTGCCCGGGGACACCCGCCAGGAATCCCACATTCGGCAGATAATTGTAATTCCCCCAATACCCGTTCGGTGTGGCTTCCCAATCCACAAAATTTCCATAATTCGAGACGACATTTTTGATTTTCCCTTTCAGCAGATAACCGTGAGCCCGGTCATTCATGGGATTTGTGGGAAAAGCATGATCTCCTACTTTTTCCAGGCCGGTCGGGGCAGGAGCCGGTTCGGTTCCTCCTTCCCCAGATCCCAGCGGTTCCGCTGCGATGAGAAACAGGTTGATCAGGGCCATCAGGCCGAAAATTTTTATGATTTTCATAAGCTGCTGCGATTCCTTATTAATTAAAGTCGATTTTCACGAAGAAATTGATCTCTCTGGGTGAACTGAAATACCAGGGTTGATCATAATATGAGCCGGATTTATCATGGTTCGCATCGGGTAAGCCAACAAAATCCGTGTAATATTTTCCAGGATCATCCGGCTTTCCTGTCAGGGGCCAGATATCCACTGCGTTTTTTTGATCAAACAAGTTAAACACGTTCAAACCGAGCGTAACCCTGTAATCATTCATGTCGATATATTTGGAGAAAGAAAGGTTGACATTTTTATAATCCGGCGCGCGCTTGGTGTATTTGTTCTCAACATCAGACTCCGGGGTATTTCCGTTAAATTTCATTGGGGTATAGGGGGCACCCGACTGATAGAAGGCGGTCAGTCCCCCTAGAATACCAAAGGGAAACAGCGGGGAATAGACTGAAAGCGTCGCATCGTGTGTCCGGTCATAGGGCATTAAAAATGATACCGAAGGGGCATCAACTTCAACATTCCCCAATGCTGCCCAGTCATACTCACTGTTTGCCTTGGCCACGGAATATGTGTACTGGATGGCCATAATCAGCAGCTGCCCTTTGTTTCTCAGAGAAAAATCGACACCTTTTGCACTGCCATAGTCTCCGTTTGAAAAAACTGAATATTCATAGACACCGCTTCTGGAGATCCTTGAGGTTACCAGTCCACTCATGTCTTTTACCCAGGCGCCCAGGGTAAAGGCCCAGGAACGGCTGACCTGTACATTGAAGGCAAATTCATAAGACTGGGTTCTGGAGGCATTCATTGTGGCATTCCCAAGCACGCCCTCACTGTTTTCAAACAGCTGTTCAGGATCTTCGAGGCGGTTCGTGTTCAGATAAACATTCTGATAAACCGGCGTCTGATAGTAAACACCATAATTGAACGTAAAGGTGGCCCGGTCTGTGATGACATGACTGAAACCCAGTCTCGGGCTGTATTTATAAAACCATTTGGCATCCACAAACATGACTTTCTGCTGGGGGAAGCCGGGCTTATCGGAATAGGGTTCATCAAAGTTCCAGACACCGTCATCCTCGCCCGGATCATCATCAGCAGTACCCGTGATACCATCGGGACCCGCCAGGGTATTTGGTTCACCGTCCTGTCCGACATCTGCAAAGTAGGTAGGGGCATTCGGTGTGGCGTTACCGTTTGCATCACTCCAAACCTTGGTGCTGTAGTTGACAGCATCCATACGGATTCCGGCATGGATGACCATCCAGGGAACTTCAAACGTGTTTTCGATATAGGCCGAAAACTCTTTGGGCTCTCTGAAATCATCCCATTTGCCGTTTTTATTAGCATCTTCGAATTTCTCACCCTTGTCCCATTTGCCATTTCCCTCACCGGGGTCGGCTGTGACATAATCGGGGTCTGTTGGTCCAAGCCCGTCCGGACCTGTATCATCCCAGGACTCTGCGAAACTCTGGGTGAAAGCCGAGGGTCCCAGCCAGGGTTCTTTGACTTCGTCAAAATTCAGTTTATGGAATTTATAATCCACTCCCGATCGTACCCGCCATTCATTTGTAAATTGATTGGTAATATCAAAGCGGAGCTCAGTTGTAACGGCCCTTGACTTGCCATAAAACCTGTCATTTCCGCCAAAAGCACGGTTTTCTATCCAGGAAGCGCCACCCCGGACGGACGGCATGAAATAATAGGGGTCTTCCTCCATTCCTGTATAACGGGGTGCAAACCCACCGGCCGCCCAGCTCCAAAAGGGATCTAAGTTGAATTGGTTCTGTAAAGCGGCATAGTCGTAGAAATTTTCATAACTCTCATACATTTCCGGAAGCAGCCAATAACTTCCATCCCGGTAATAACACTGCTGGGCAAGTTCGGGACCATCCCATTTGCCGTTATTGTTCAAATCATATTTTGGATTTCCGTCCTCATCCAGAACATCGAAGATATCAATGCCTTCGTCATAAATACCATTACCGTTGACATCTCTGAATTTTTCGGCTACTTCCCAGTTGTAATTACCCGGTTTTTGACCGGCGTACCAGCCGCTGCGGTCGTCTTTCATGGTGTAAATCATGGTATCACCGCTTTCAGAGAGGAGATAGGGTACGATCTCAGGATTGTGAATATCGGATACGGAAGCCCTCTGACCCGCCGGATTTCTCCACTCAAACCAATCGGGATATCCGTCACCGTCGCTGTCTTTCCAGCGTACACCCTGGAATTGGTCCTGAACAAACTGGGCTCCGCGGATGGTATAGAACATTTTTTCAGTAGGCTGGTGGTTGATCTCAAAAGTTATTCTCTTAGTATCCCGGAAGAGTTCGTTCTGACCTTCGTCCCAGTATAAGTATCTTGGGTTAAAGGTTTTCCGGTGGTTGGCAACCACCCAATAGGTAGTATTAAAACGCAGTTTGCTGGAGTATTTATACGACAATTTCCCGAAAACATCCCAGGTCTTGTCAAAACCGAATCCTCTGTAACCGGCGGTTTCATCCCAGGGCTGGACGAGGTTGTTGCGGTTTTCGTTGATAACCGCCTGACTATCTCCGCCGTATTCGAGATAGGGAAATCCATCCTGTTTTTTATAAGTGATGTTGTCGAATTTGTAAACCCGGTAATTCCCACGATTAGTGGTCTGCCCGGATAGCCAATAATGCCATTTCGATGTACCCGGGACCAATCCTCCAAACCCGAGGTTGTAGTCATTATAGTCCCGCAGTTCATCAAACTTTGATCCCATGGCTTTCCCAACCAGACTGGTTTCATATTTAAAATGATAAGAAAATTCATCTCCTCCGGAATTCGTATGCCAGTTGGACACGGCTGACATGGCATCCCCATACTCAGAATTAAAACCGCCGGGCTGCCAGTCAAACTCCTTAATGGCAAACAGATTCAGACGTGTTCCGCTGCCGATACCGCCGAAGATCGGATTTCGGATATACAGACCATCGATCATATAGGCAATTTCACCTGAGCGTCCACCCCTTACGTGAATCTCTTCAAGCCCCCGTTCTTCATTGTCCGGAATGCCCTGCGTGCGGCTTTCGACTTTTACTACACCGGATTGAAGGGCAAATAATTCCGTGATGTCCCTGATAGGAAGGGATTTTATGGCCTCTTTGCTCATGGTTACCTGCTTTGACGTCGTTCCTTTTTCAACCATCTCTTTTTGCGCCTTAACGTCAATAGCATCTACTTCGAGGGCTGATACCGCGAGACTCTTATTCAGCCATACAGTATCATCCATTTTCACAACGACATCAGTGACATTGATGTTCTGGTATCCAATCATGGAGATCGTGACATCGTACGTGCCTACCGGCACATTTAAAATCAGGTAACTCCCATCAGCATCGGCAATATTCCCCAGACCCAGTTCGGAGATGAAGATCTGAGCACCCGGCAGGGGATTCCCATCCAAATCGGTTATTTTACCCCGAATGGTTCCGTCGGTACCGGCATATGCCAATCCTAAAATACAAATTATAAATAACGCTTTTGATAGTCTCATTGATAAAAACACCTTATACATTCTATTATCTATTGGGTAATACAACTCTGTGGAAACCCGCAGTCCGATGAACTTCATAGGGGTCATTGTTCAGCCCCGGTTGTTCCTGCAGTGTATTCAGGTTAACGGCAGTCGGCGGGTCAAAGTAGTTTCGCATGAGATTTCTTGAGGTAACTTCTCTGAAATCCACCATCTCCAGAATTGAGTAGTCGAATTCGTCTATTCCCGTCCAGCCTACCCGTAAGTCATCTTTGGCGATACCCAGACCGTTTACCAGCCAGATATCCTCATCCTCCGTGTATTCGATCCCGTTTCCGATCATCGTAATGACCGTATGGCGGTTTACTTTAAAACAGTCGTAAAAAGTCGTGTCTGCAGGCTCACACTCATTCATCGTCTGGACGACAGCATTATTGGCATAACAGATAATATCGCCGTTTTCATCCGTATATCCCCGCATTTTTTTTGCCGGAACCACAACGGAATCTGCATCTACCGAGATCAGACGGTGTACATTATAGACAGCCACGCTCGTCGTAATTGTCGTGTCCGTTTCCACACGTTCGCCATCCCTGAACAAGCCTCCGGGAGTATAAAACTGTACCTGATCAACTGCGTAGTCTTCATACCAGAACCCGTCCTCCCGCTCATCAGGTGCAAAATAATAACCTGCGGGATAAAAATAACTGGGATGGACCAGCTCATAAATATTGCCGTCTTTTTTATAGATGTGGTAATCGTACTCCCTCACATCGATGTTATTGGCCTGGTCTAAATATCCGTACTGGGTTTTCGTCACATAATGACTTCCGCCTGCAAATTGCTCACTGGCGGTTTCGATGATTTGGTTCGTCGTCAATACCACCAGCGAATCCACATCGTCAACCTGTCGCGTTTTGCTGTCAGTGTATTCGATTTCCTCGATGATATTCCGGAAGGTCTCCCCCCAATAGGTTATAACCGAATCTCCCGGCTCTACATCGATCAGGATGCGCGGATCGCTATAATTGGGCTCTCCGTCAAAATAATTATCGTATGAGATCAGTAAATTACTCGGCATTTGGCCGATGATGTACAATTCTCCGGGGTCACCTGCTCCATTCTGGTTCAGGTCTGTATATTGCTCAGCCCCGTCCCACATACCGTTTCCCTCATCCACAAAGGGCTCACCTTCATCGTAGGTCCCGTTTCCGTTCTGGTCTGTGAAGGACTCTGCCGCATCCCTAAATCCGTTGCAGTTCCGGTCCTCGAAAGGCTCGTTCAGATCCCAGGAGCCATTCCCATTCGTGTCATAATAAATCTCGGCGCGGTCCCAGGAACCATTGCCCGTATCATCCGTGTCCAGATCGAAAATATCTCCGGCCGCCGAATTATAAATTCCATCTCCATCGACGTCCGTAAAATGTTCCTGATCGTCCCAGACTCCATTATCATTGCAGTCTCCGTTAATCCGGAACATCAGGGAATCCGTATTCAGTATCCTCCTCACAAAATGAAAAGTGACATCAAACTGAAACTTTTCCTGATTTAAAAAGGATTGCTCCTGACTGACCCACTCGGTGGTGTCGATAAACATAACACCGTCGCCAATGAGCGTGTCAATTACAGACCGGTAGTTCAAATAATCCAGGGTATCCTCATAAACAATGGTCGAGTCACTGTAAACCCAGCTGGAAGGTGTGGGTTTGTAACGCTGAAACTCGGGATTGGCGGAGAGATCCCAGAACATACTGTTGATATTTTTGAACTGGGAAGAACTTAGGGTCACGGAATCGATGCGGGTTGTATCCAGTCGCTCATAGACCAAATCTCTGTGGGTCCAGTCATCGGTATTGCCACCGGTATCGATTTGAAGCAGAAAATCAGGAAAGGTCCTGAAATTCAGAGTATCGATTGAGGGGTCAAAGTTCCCTAGCCTGAGTGTATTATAATCGTACCGGTTAAACTTTACGTTTATCTGATTTTCGAAATTATAAAAATAATCATCCGAATTGCCGACCTTTCCATTCCCAACTGAGGATTCTCCGGTTGTGTTGACCATGCCGTTGACAGTTGCGGTCGAGGATTTTTCACAGCGGAAAAACATGAACACCATGCTCAATCCCAGGGAAAAGGTTAGAAATTTCTTCATCAATACTGCTGCCTTTCGTTAATATTGATCATTTATTTGAATTTGAAGCCAGGGACAATTTGTCCGGAATAATAATATCTGATACGCTTCAAAACTGACTCAATTTTTGTGATACATTTGTCTAAAAAAGTTGTCAAAAATACCCCATATCCTGAGTATTATTCAACCTAAAATCCAACTCTGAACATATTGTAAAATAATCCGAATTCATATAAATATCTTTGGCGGAAACACATTTTATACCCTGCTTATAACGAAAACCGAAATCAGCAGAAAGAGCCACGGTTCCCAACCCAATCAGGTTAATTTTTACGGTACGGTCATCGATAATATAAATATTTTTTGTTTTTTGAGCCAATATATTATTAATTGATTAAAGTATTATTGATATTATAGCAAAAGTATTTAATATAATATCAACAATACTGACTATAAGAGCAATAATATTCATTTACACAGAAGAGATCTCC
>JAADGM010000010.1 GCA_013152375.1 FCB group bacterium
GCTCTGCTGTTAGAACAGCAAGAGGTTGTCAACAGATTATCCCTTGAGATTGGTAACGCCGCATCTCTGGAGGAGATATTTCCTGTTATCAAGCGGGAAATCGGTGTACTGGTCCACTCTCCGGCTCTGTTTATTTCACTCTTCGACAGGAAAAATAAGCTGATTACACCCGTTTATGTTAATATCGAGGGTGAGGAATTAAATATATCGGATTTCCCGGTACTTCCTCTCGAACCAGAGGGAATGGGTGTGCAAAGTCAGGTTGTCCGTACCGGTAAATCGCTCATTCTAAATGACTGGCGGGAAGCGGTAAGAAACTCAATAACCCATTATGACATCAAATCTGATGGTAAAATTGTGAAAACGAACGAGGAGACAATACTTGAGGGGCTGCCTAAATCCGGACTTGTAGTCCCCATGAAGAGTGAAAGACAGGTTTTCGGACTCTTCATGATACAGTGTAAAGATTCTCATACCTACACCGTAGAAGACTGTAACTTTCTGGAAGGTGTGGCGAATGTCACGGCAGTTGCAGTTCAAAACCTCAAGTTAGTTTCCGATCTGGACAAACAAGTGAAAGAACTGCAGTCAGCCCATGCCAGTCTTCAGCAGCTTCTGGAGGAGAAAGAAGTACTATTGAAAGAAATCCATCATCGGGTGAAAAACAATATGCAGGTTGTTTACAGCCTGCTGAATATGCAGATCCACGAAACGGAAGATGCCAGATCTATCGAGGTGCTGCAGGAGAGTCAGAGCCGGATACGGTCGATGGCCCTGGTACATGAGAAATTATATGATTCTGCCGATCAGGCCAGTATCAACGCCGAAGACTTTATCCATACAATCACCCACGAATTGATGGGAGCCTATGATGCCGTGGGTCGGATAAACTGTGTCATTGATGTCAGCGATGTGACACTTGATATCAACATAGCAGTGCCCTGTGGGCTGGTAGTTAACGAAATTCTTTCAAATGCATTTAAATATGCCTTTCCCAACGAAAGGAGGGGAACGATCTCGATATCAGTAACTCCTCTCGAGAATAACTTCCTGAAAATTCGCATTAGTGACGATGGTATAGGACTACCGGATGATTTCGATTTTCAGCAGATATCAACAATGGGAATGACGTTGGTCAGAATTCTGGTTCAGGGTCAGCTGGACGGAACGATCACGGTAGACGGAAAAGAAGGCACCACGTTTGATATCACCTTCCCACTCGATCCTGCCTGACGAAAGTAATGGATATGCAGCCGGGAATTAACATCTCCACACTTTCAGTCTGTATATAAACTCATTCATTAGCAGATTCATCACAATACTGTAAACACCGGTTTAATCCGTCTATGTCCGGCAATGGCCGGGCTGCTCCGTACGAGAAATTTTGGTAAATTCACCAGGGCTTTCCCCGGGATCTTGGGTCCAGGGCTCATCCTGGTGTTAATACCAATTCAGTTCGGAAATATTCCCTTTGAATAAATATGGAATACCCATAAATATAGATATACATGATATAATGATAATATTATTATAATACCTTAATTGATTAAAAAACAAGTATCTCAAATAATACCTGGTCATGCGTATTAAATGGTTTGACAGTATAATTTGACCGTAATAAATTGCGTCGCTGAAAAATTCAGACATTCACAGTGAAGGAAGGTCTGTTTTATGAAGACCAAAATTACATCGAATTAACTTGTATTAAAAGGAACACGGATGGAAAAAGTTTTAATTCTTGTAGTAATGGTGTCTTTGCCTTTTGGAACAGCGGTGTCTGGACAGCTGAACTCAAGCGCAAACTGGATACAGGGTATCCCGGAGACGATGTCGTCTGTGAAGCGGGAAACACCTGCCAGGTTATCATCGCCGTGATGAAAAATTCAGGCGGTGACCAATCCGGTGAATTCCCAGTGGATGTAAAGTTCTGATACTATTGTTTAAATAGTAGGAATGTTTTGATTTGCGGGAATTTATTCCCGCAAGTCGTTTTAACACGGAAGGAATAAGACTCATGAAACTGTTCTCATCCTTGATCTTATCATTATTGACGATTTCTCTATCATTCGGCCAGGCTGACAGTACCGCAGTTTTAAAATATGCAGGGCAACATATCTATGCCGGTGTAGAACGCTGCCAGGTCTGCCATGAAGCAGACGATATCGGTAATCAGTTCGGTGCCTGGCAGGCATCCAACCATGCAAAAGCCTATCAGACGCTGCTTTCGGAAGAGGCTGCTAAGATTGCCAAAGAGAAAGGCCTGAAAAAACCTGCCTATGAATCCCCCGAATGCCTGGAATGTCATGTGACCGGGTACTCAGACCCCAAAGCCGAGTACGGTGAGAAATATAAAAAGGAGGATGGAATCGGTTGCGAAAGCTGTCATGGGGCCGGTGAATTTTTCCGCAAGGCTGATATCATGTGTGATATCGAGATGGCAAAGGCCAACGGATTGATTATTCCCAAGGAAGAAGACTGCCTGCGCTGTCATAATGAGCGCAGTCCCCGTTACAAACCTTTCGATTTCAAGACCTACGATGAGAAAATAGCCCACAAGTTAAATCCAGAGTACAAATGCGAGAATGCTGAAGAGGAAGATGAGGACTGGTAAATAAATGAAAATGCAAATTTGGAACCTGTTCAGGGTTCGAGGAGCAGGCCTTCTATTTCTTGTCGGCTTTGGGGCGCTGCTGCTCATGCGATGCGGATCTCCTAAAGAGATCGTTCAGCCTATAGCTTATAACCACAAGGTTCATCTGACGGAGGCGGGGCTGGATTGCCGGGATTGCCACAAGGGAGTTGAGAACAGCATCAGAGCAACGATTCCTTCCATCAAGGTATGTGCTTCCTGTCATTCAAAGATAAAAGGTAAGAGCACGGCAGAAGCCCAGGTGGTGGAAGCCGTCAAAAGCGGAACTGAGATTCCCTGGCAGCGGATATACAGGGTTCCCGATCATGTATTTTTCTCTCACCGCCGTCATGTAACGGCCGGTAAAATTGCCTGTAAAACCTGTCACGGAGATGTTGAAAAACTGACCAAGCCCGCCTCTCATCAATTGGTTCCTATCGCCATGAAAACCTGTATGAAATGTCACGACAATAAATCCATCTCAAACGATTGCATCCACTGCCATGTCTGATAAAAAAACCATTTCCAGAAAAGAATTCTTAAAACTCACGGGAATTGCCACCGGAGGAGCGGCGCTGACCTTAGGAACCATGTCGCAACTGTTTGCAATGTCCGGAAAAACCATCAAGGCGCTTACAGAAGGACCCGGAAAGGAAACTTTCCGGATAACGACCTGCCGCATCTGTCCCTGTGGCTGCAGTCTTTCCGTCCGCAGAATTGACGGTGTACCCGTTAGTCTCAAGGGAAATCCGCTGTCTCCCATCAACAGAGGCGGTGCCTGTCCCGCAGCTTATGCCAACCTGGAAATTCTCTATCATCCCGATCGCTTTACGGATCCCCAGGCCCGGCCGGTAGGACCTATCCGTAAAGAACTGAAAACCACCAGTTGGGATAAAATATTGCCAACCATTTCCGATAGTATCGCCGATCTGGTAAACCGGGGACAGGGATATAAAATTGCCATCATCAATGGCGATGACACACCGGTCATGCAGGAAGTCTGGCAGAATTTTGCAAATGCTGTAGGGACCCCCAACCTCTATCAGGAAAAGATATCCTCCAATCAGACTAATGCGGCTTATCTGACGCAGGGGTTGGACGAAGCTCCCAAGTTCGATATTATCAACTCTGAAGTTGTCCTGAATTTTGGAGCGAATATTCTCGAAGAAGACGGGGCCATGGTCCACTTCAATCAGGTGATCAGTCGTTTCAAAGACCTCGGTAATGTGATCCGGAATAAGATGATCTACGTGGGTCCCAGGGCAAATATTACTGCCGTAAGTGCGCATAAATGGCTGCCTTTGATACCGGACACCTGGGGGACTCTGGCCCTGGGGTTGGCACATATCCTGATTGACAGTCATGCCGTCGAGTTAAATCAACTGAGGAAAAATACACAGGGTTTCTCAGACTGGACCGACGAAAACGGTCAGTTTCATGCAGGTTTTGAAAGTATGGTCATGGCGGAGTTTCATCCGAAACGGGTTGAAGAAATAACCGGCATTCCGGAAGCGTCTATTCGTGAGATGGCTGAATTGGTTATCAGCCGGGAACGCTCTGTCGTCATCTGCGGGAATGAGGCGCTCCAGTCGCCGCGGGGCGATTTGCACCAGTGGGCGGTACATTGCCTGAACTATATCATCGGCAGTATTCAAACTCCCGGAGGACTGTATTTCAGCGGCGCGTCCGATCAGGAAATTTTGCAGACCATGCCTTACCAGGGCAAGGACATGAAAAGTCTGTTCTTCACTGATGGCAATCATCCGTTGGAAAAAGCCTCCCTGGATATTTTCGCGAAAAGAGTCGAAGGATACTCCCCCTACGATATTGATCTGCTCATTATCAACCGGGCGAATCCCGTTTTTTACGGCGAAAACAGAACTAAATGGAAGATCCTGCTGAAACATCTGCCAAGGGTGATTTATATCGGAGACCTGCCCAACGAAACCAGCGCCCACGCTGATGTGATACTGCCCTCTCATTCACCCTTCGAAACCTGGGATGTCGTTGAAGCGATTCCCGGTGTCCCTGTGGATACCGCAGCATTGCAGAGACCGGTCATCGATCCGATGTACAATACCCGCAGCAGTTATGAACTGCTCAGGGCAATTGCCGAAGGAGCCGGACTCACTTTAAGCTTCTTCCCGGCAAAAGACGCAAAAGGCGTGGCGAAGAAACGCCTGGAAAAAGTTTATCAGGGGGGCACCGGTCAGCTGTTCACGAACCAGACTGATGAGGAGTGGAAGGCAATTTATCAAAGTCACCGGTTGATCAAAATCGCCGATGGGAAAAAACCTTTCCTGAAAGGGCTGCTGAAAGTCGGCGGCTGGTGGGACCCCTCCGGACCGGTACAAAAAGGGTTGACCGAGATTATCCGGACATCTTCAGGTAAATTTGAATTCATAACGCCTCTGCTTGATTTGTTTGAGGGATATTCCGGCGACAGTACGAAACTGCTGCAGGATCTGCTGGCAAGTAAAACTTATCCGGTGAAACTGGAAAAATATACCGCTTCCGAGGCAAACGGCTACCCGCTTACGCTCATTTCAGGTTTTCCGCTCACAAATCCTGGTGGGCGGACCGTTTACTCGCCGACGCTGGTCGAAACGATCGGTGCCCTTAGGGAGATCCACTGGGAAAACTGGGTTGAGATCAATCCTGTCACTGCCAGGCGCTATGACCTTGAAGACGGCACAATGATCCAGTTGGATTCTCCCGTTGGAGAGATCAGGGTACGGGCCAGAATTCGGCCGTTGGTGCATCCTGACGTGGTTTATATTCCCTTGGGGCTTGGCAGAGAGAATGTAGGGCGCTATACTTCCGGCATTGGTTCTGATCCCCGGAACCTTATGGTTCCTCAGCCCGAACTGAATACGGGTAACATGATCTTATCCGGAACACCGGTTCGCATAACCATCTGAAGAAGGAAACAAGTATGACCAAATGGGGAATGGTAATTGATTTAAATAAGTGTACCGGTTGCGGGGCCTGTGTGAACGCCTGCCGTATTGAAAACAACATTCCGAATGTCGGACCCGAAGCCGCCCACAACGGCAGAAGTATGGACTGGATGCAGATTGTTACCGAATATGATGGTGAATATCCTGATATCAGAATAACACACATCCCCCTGCTTTGCTTCCAGTGCGATAATGCCCCTTGTACAAAAGTTTGTCCCGTACATGCAACCTATCAGAACAGTGATGGTTTGGTTGGCCAGGTTTACTATCGCTGTATAGGCTGCCGGTTCTGTATGGCTGCCTGTCCGTATTCGGCGAAAAAATTCAACTACGCGGAACCGGATGTACCTGAAGAATATGAGAACCATTTAAATCCGGATGTCACCCGGCGCATGAAAGGCGTAGTCGAAAAATGCAGTTTTTGCCATCACCGTCTGGCACACGCGAAAGACCTGGCCCGATACGAAGATCGGGACCTTCGGGAATCTGATTTTCAACCTGCTTGTGTCGAGTCCTGTCCGGCGGATGCCATGGTTTTTGGTGATCTTGAAAACCCCGATCATACAGTGCATGATCTAAAGGATTCAAGCCGCGTTTTCCGCCTTGAAGAAGAACTGGGGACCGAACCCAAAGTCTATTACTTAAAAAAGGAAGATAAATAATGGATGACCTCCGACACGATCCTGATTATACGTTGTTTCGGCCCATTTTGGAAAAAGACCGCAGGTTCCTGTGGATGGTCTCCGTACTGGTCGGTCTGATCGGCTGGTCGATCTATATGTACATGCGTCAATGGAAGTACGGTCTTTCGGTTACCGGGTTGAATAATAATGTCACCTGGGGCTTCTACATTATCAACTTCGTATTTTTTATTGGCGTGAGTCACGCCGGGACGCTCATCTCAGCCATATTGCGTCTGTCGCAGGCTGAATGGCGCAGACCCATTACCCGCATGGCCGAGGTGATCACTGCTATTGTGTTAATGATTGGCGGAATTCATCCTATAATTGATCTTGGAAGACCTGACCGTCTGATGAATGTATTTTATTACGGTCGACTCCAATCCCCCCTGCTGTGGGACGTGACGGCTATCACTACCTATTTTACCGCCAGCACGGTTTACCTCTATGTTCCTATGATACCGGATATCGCCCTGCTGAGAGACCGCACAACAAAGTTCAGGTGGCTGTATAAATTTTTAAGCTGGGGCTACCGGGGCACCGAAAGACAAAAACATATTCTTGAGAGAGCCATGTCAATCCTGATGGTTCTGGTCATTCCCGTCGCCGTCAGCGTGCATACGGTGATCTCCTATATTTTTTCAATGACCCTGCAATCGGGTTGGCATTCAACCATCTTCGGACCCTATTTCGTAACGGGGGCAATCTACTCTGGAACGGCAACATTGTTAGTCGTGATGATCGCCTTCCGGAAAATGTACCACCTTGAAAATTACCTGAAAGAGATCCATTTCAGATATATGAGCATTCTTCTGCTGGTGTTTTCTCTCCTGTGGACTTATTTCACATTCAGTGAATTCTTAACAGGTGTTTACGGGAATGAACCCATGGAAATGATGGTTATCCGATTTAAGCTCACGGGTGCTTATGCCCCCTATTTCTGGTCAATGGTTACATTAAATTTCCTCATACCCCTGATCGTTCTCACCAACAAGAAACTGAAAACCATCAAAGGGATCCTGATCACTTCCATCGGAGTTATTATCGGCATGTGGCTGGAACGTCTCATCATCATCGTACCGTCTTTAACAAATACCAGGCTGCCGCTGGTTGTGCAGACTTATATCCCCAGTCTGACCGAATGGTCCCTTTTTATTGGGGGTATCTCTATTTTCTGTCTGATGTTCCTGATATTTTCGAAAGTATTTCCACTCATTTCCATCTGGGAAATCAAAGACGGGCGCGCTGAAGGTCTTGAAGAAGCAAAGGGAAGACTGGAATCCTATCTGCCCGACCAGACACTTGCAGAAGGGAGGGTGCAATAATGACAAAACATGAAAAAGTGACTCCTCAAATCGTGCTGTTTTTACAAATCATGAGTATTTCACTGATCTGGGTGCTGGTTGTAAGTGTCATCTGGTGGGTTCTGAATCTGATTTCTCTTTCTAATTATCTGCATGATGCCCAGAACGCCACGCTGGCAATATCGATCCTGATCATGCCGCTGTTCATCCTGCTGGCCGGCATTCTTACCTATGTTTTCGTGGGGCTTCGGCGGAACCGCTTCGAGGATGATGAGCATGCGTAATTATATTATCATTGTCCTTATTTGCCTGTCAGGCAGTTTGTTCGGGTTCGGCCTGCAGGGATATCTATCCAGCAGTCTCTATTCATTCAATCGGGAAAATCGGGAACAAACTTCTCTGCAGCATCTGCGGCTGTATGAATCCTTTTACTTACAGGGAAAAGACCTGGGTCTGAAAAACAGCCGGTTGACAGTAGCAGGGCTGATTTATGCCGATCCGGTCAATACTTTCAGCAACGATCCTGTTTTCAGGATTTATAAAGCATCCTACCGGGCAGATCTGTTTTCCGGGGCGACACTCGATCTTGGGAGGCAGTTTGTGTACAGCCTGGCGACCTCCGGGCGTCTGGACGGAGCTTCCCTGGCCGCAAAATGGAAAAATTTTCAACTTAAGGGCTTCGCAGGCGGTTATGTACCCGCATCCGGCTGGACCGGTGATGTAACAGGTAATTATCTCGCCGGGGCAGAGGTAAAATGGTCCATCGGGACTTCAATAAAAATTGGCCTGGGGATCTCGGGGAAAAACCATAACAGGGAAATTTATCGCTCCTCTGTTTTGAACCGGAATGTGGAAGTGCCGGGTACACTCGAAAACCGTCTGGCCTACCAGGTGGAGTACAACCCCGGTGTAACGCAGCTTTACCTCAGAGGCCGGCATAGATTGTCAGACAGAGCACTCACAGAACTCACCGTTGTCCTTGCAACCCCGCTTGCAGGATTCAACAGCCTGCGGCTGGAATACAATTTCAGAGAGCCGCGCATTCCTGAAAACAGCATATTTTCCGTTTTTGATGCCAGTAGCACACAGGACGTCCGGCTCAGCGGTTCGCGAATATTACGCG
>JAADGM010000123.1 GCA_013152375.1 FCB group bacterium
TAATCATAGTGGCGAACCGAGCATGCTGCCCTTCCAGCCGGGACAGATCTTCATTAATGCTTCGCCTGTATTCAACGATTTTTCCGTGGGACCGAATTCAAACAATCCCTGCAGATCTCAGGTAATAACGGTCAGTGCAACGCTGGTTGACTTTTACGGTGAAAATATCGATAACGGCGCTCTGCAGCTCACGGCAATCGGAGCGGGTCTGGCTGACCCGCCACCGGATCCCAGCTGGGACCCCAACTGGGTACAGATCACCAATTCCCAGGGTCAGGCGGTTTGGTATATAGAATATCCCATTCAGCTCTGTCCTAAAACAGAGCCGCAGACATGCCCAACCGAAGATAACGATTGTACACTCTGTGATTATGACGAGTTCAGCTCTTCTGTTTGGGTTGACCTGATCTTCCCGGTCCAGACGCAGAGCAATCAGCTGGAAGTGACGCTTATGCGTTCCGGTGGTGAATGTGAGAATTGTCCTTGATATGTTTGGTGACAGTAGCAACCCGAAAAATGAACAGTAAATCAGAAGACAGGAAATAAACGGCTATGGCGATGGATAACTTTAACCCGCAGTTTTCGAAAATCGGCGAGATTCTAGTACATGAAGGCCTGATTGATGAAAAACAGGTGGATGCGGCTCTGGCTGAGCAAAAAGAAAGCAAAGAAAAAATAGGTCGAATTCTCATCAAGCACGGTGCGATCACCGAAGATGATTTCGTAAAGGCCTATGCCCTGCAGCTGGGCACTGAGTACGTATTGGAAGAAGAGCTGCTGAAATCGAAAGAAGAGTTCGTTAAGCTGCTCCCTGAGGACTTCGCAGTCGAGAACCTGGTGGTGGCCATGAACAAGACGGATTCCACCATCATCGTGGCCATGGATGACCCTGAAGACCTTGCGACGCTCGATACCATCCGCAAGATCACCCGCCTGACACCGGACCCGAAGGTTGCCGGAATAACTGCCATCAACCGTACCATCGATAAGGTTTACAGCCGGATACGTCAGACTGACGAAGTCGAAGATGCCATTTCGAACCTTTCCATCATCTCCGGTGATGATGACAATCAACAGGAACTGGACCTCTCAACGGAAGAAGTCTCGGCCGATCAGGCCCCATTTGTTAAGCTGGTAAACCTTATCATCATGGAAGCCATCAAAGAAGACTCAACAGATATTCACATTGAGCCGGGAAGGGATGAAGTCACCGTCCGCATCAGAATTGACGGTGTGCTTACAAAGATCATGTCTCCTCCTATTTCTTCTCACTCAGGCCTCGTTGCCAGAGTAAAAATCCTTTCCCGGCTGAATATTGCCGAGCACCGACTCCCTCAGGACGGACGTATGAAAATTCGCACTGCTACACGCGATATCGATGTGAGGGTATCCGTCCTGCCCACTATTTTCGGCGAAAAAGTCGTCCTGAGACTTTTAGGGTTCGGCGGTAAAAAAATGAGTCTGAACAATCTTGGGTTTACTGATGATAAATTGAAAGTCTTCCGTAAGTGGATCACTCAGCCTTATGGAATGTTATTGCTTTCCGGACCTACCGGCTGTGGTAAATCCACTACGCTGTATGCCTCACTGCTGGAAATACAGGATGAGGGTACCAATATTACCACTGTGGAAGATCCTGTTGAGTATCAGATCCCGGGGATCAACCAGGTGCAGATGCATGAGGAAATCGGTCTGACCTTTGCCGCCTCATTACGCTCTATTCTCAGGCAGGATCCTGATGTTCTGCTCATTGGTGAGATCAGAGACAGCGAAACCGCTGATATTGCCGTGAAATTTTCGCTTACAGGTCACCTGGTATTCAGTACTGTGCATGCGAATGATGCACCTTCCACCATAACCCGTCTGCTTGATATCGGTATCCCACCCTTCCTTTTGGGGTCATCCCTGAATCTCGTTATGGCACAGCGTTTAGTACGTGTTATCTGCAGTCATTGCAAGGAAGCATATACCCCATCCAAAGCTGAACTTGAACGCCTTGGAATGCCTGATGAGATGGTTAAGGAGACCACCTTTTACCACGGAAAAGGATGCAGCCACTGCCGCTACACCGGATATCGCGGCAGAACGGCAATCCACGAAATTCTGGAGGTTACACAGCCGGTTCGGAAACTCATTTTCGATAATGTTAATGAAAATCTGATCAAAGAAAAGTCCATCGAACAGGGCATGACTCCGCTCCGTGAAGCAGGTTTTGTGAAAGTGATGGAGGGCATTACAACGCCCTACGAAGTGATGCGGTCCACCGTTGAAGATGTGTAATAATCTCTTCAACCCGTAATAATATATGGTAAACCCCTAAACTAATAAAGATCCAATGCCTACATTTACATATCTGATACGGACGCCTGACGGAATCCGCCAGGAAGGCGAGATTGAAGCAGCCAACATCGTAGATGCAACTGATATTTTAAGAAAAAACGATCAGATTGTTGTCAAGATCTCGGAGAAAGATACTTCCATTGACTTTTTAACACCCTTTATTCTCCGTTTTAATCATGCCATGTCACGCCTTAAAGCCCGGGTTCCCCTGAACAATATCGTGTTTTTTACCCGGCAACTGGCAACCATGTTTGCGGCGGGTCTGACCATTGAACGGGCACTGCATTTTTTATCAACGGAGGAGAAACATAAAAAGTTCAAAGCCGTCGTAATAAAACTTGAAAATGATGTAAAAAAGGGTATGCAGCTATCCGATGCCCTCGAACGGCATCCGGGCGTCTTCAGCAACCTGTATATCGCTCTGGTGAGCGCCGGTGAAGTCAGCGGTAAACTGTCAGAAACACTTGACGATCTGGCCTCTTATCTGGAGACCCTGGAAGATACCCGGCGTAAAGTCAAATCGGCCTTGTATTACCCCATATTTATTCTGGTTTTTCTATTCTGTGCTCTGCTGTTCATGTTTACTAAGATCATTCCAAAATTCGCTGAGATCTACGATCAGCTTGGATCTGCACTCCCCTTCTACACGCGGGTTATGACCGGTATTGCAGACTGGGTTACCCGCAACATCGTGGCTGTCCTGTTTATTACCTTCGTTGTTTTGCTATTATCCTGGCTCTTCACCCTTACCGACAGCGGCCGGTTGATCTGGGATCGGTTTACCATGCGGATTCCCATATTCGGGAAGATGATCCGACAGAGCATCCTGGCAAAATTCACCAAAACTTTTGGGATTCTGATCAGCGCCGGTGTATCAGTGCTGGAAGCACTCGGTCTTACGGCCAAAGTTGTCGGGAACCGTGTTTTTGAGCTGGCCATTGCCCAGGCTTCGGACGATATTGAAAACGGCATTAATATTTCCAGGGCTCTTAAAGACACAACAGCCTTTCCGCCCATTATGATCCAGTTGATCTCCACCGGTGAGGAGACCGGTGAAATTGATCAGCTGTCCCTGAAAGCATCGGAATTCTACACTAAACAAGTCAATGCTACTATCGACCGGCTCACGTCAATCCTAGAACCCATCATGCTGCTGCTGGTAGCCATGGTAATCGGGATGGTCGTCATTGCCACCTATCTGCCCATTTTCCAGGTCGGACAGGCCCTGGCCCAGTAAACCCTGTAAATTGTTATTTCTCCAGGTACCCGCAGCATGCTATTATACTGCGGGTATATTTTATGGAATTAACAGTATAGCAGTATGAATCTTATCCGGGCAGCCAGTAGTCTGTTTTGCGGTTTTCTCGCAGGATGGATTTTAAATCAGCTGATCTTCCGGCTCTCCCTGAGTCTGCAGGAAGCTACCCGTGAGAAGCCCTCCACCGCTGAGCCGCTTCTGAAGAAAGAACCACCGTCTTCTCCGGCAACTTTGCTGATGCGGATATTCCACCGCGGGGCTGGAAAGCAACAAATATCAATTTCCACCATCAGCGTCGAAATCATAACTGCTCTGCTGTGGCTCTGGGCGTTTAGCCATTATGACTTTCAGGAAGCCGTCCTGTTCGTCATCATGACCGGTGTACTGACGGTGATTACCTGGGTTGACGGTCAAACGATGTTTATACCTCTGTCGATGATACTCACCGGACTGGGGACTCTGGTAGCATACAATTTATTCTTTCCCGGCCAGCTTAAACCGGCCTTATGGGGCGTAACGGCAGGAATTGGATATCTTGGCGGAATGATGCTGCTGACCTCACTGTTGTTTCGCAAGCAGACCATGGGTTACGGCGATTTGCAGCTGATTGTGATCCTGGGTGCCTGGCTGGGGGCGATCAATGTCCTCATGACGGTACTGGCAGCAGCCGTAATATCCCTGGTCACCTGGATTGTCCTCTCCATGAAAGACGGCTTCGATAGAGACCGGCCTTTACCTTTCGGGCCTTTCCTCTCAACTGCCGGGGTCATGATGTACATGCTCCAGCCGAATTGGGAAAGGATCTTTAACTTTTTAGGTTAATTACCCCATGTTATCGGTAAGTTCTACGATATGATCCGCGATGGACAGAGAACTGGTCGCCGCCGGGGAGGGGGCATTCAGTACATTGATAATATTGTCGGTCCGCGTTATTACAAAATCGTCCAGCAGTTGACCGTCTCGATGTAAAGCTTGAGCCCTGACACCCGCGCCCCCCGCCTTGAGGTCTTTTCCCGTAATCTCCGGAACCAGTTTCTGCAGGGCTTTCACAAAGGCAGGTTTATAAAATGAACGATAATATTCACTCAAACCTGTTTTCCAGTAAGACCGGGCTACTTTCCAGAAAGCCGGGTAGGACAAGCTCTCCCAGAGTTCGGCCGGATTAAGCCTGAGTTTACTGTAGCCCTCTCTGGCAAAAGCAAATACCGCATTGGGACCTGCTTCGATCTGACCGTTCAATCTTCTTGTAAAATGAACTCCGAGAAAAGGAAAACGGGGATCAGGAACAGGATAGATCAGGTTCTTCACAAGATGTCTGCTGTGATCAGCGAGCTGATAATACTCACCTCTGAAAGGAATGATTTTTACCTCACTTTTCAGCCCGCTCAACCGGGAAAGTCTGTCCGAGTATAATCCGCCGCAGTTGATGACCTTGTTGCAGTGCAGACTTCCCGTCGTCGTTTCCACTACGATTCCGGAAGTATCCGTTTTCAGACCGATGACTTTGGTGGAGGTTTTTATTTCTCCCCCAGCCTGCAGGATCAGCTCTGCCATTTTTTTTGTAATCAGGGAATAATCAACAATTCCGGTTGAGGGTGAAACCAGAGCCTTCAGACCCTGGACATGCGGTTCAATTTCTTTGAGACGGTCCGGACCAATAAACTCAACGTCGGGGACTCCATTTGCCTTACCCCGCTCATATAGGTCGGACAGGCGTGGGAGCTCCTCGTTTGAAGTGGCAACGATAATCTTTCCGCAGAGTTCGTACGGTATCTCATTTTCAGTGCAGAACGCCAGAAGCTGCCGCACACCCTCTCTGCAGTTACGGGCTTTCAGCGAACCCGGCCGATAATAGATACCGGAATGAATAACTCCGCTGTTATTCCCCGTTTGATGAGCGGCAAGCCGGGCTTCTTTTTCAAGGACTACTGCCCGGATATCAGGATATTTCAGAGTGAGCTTGTAGGCGCTCGCCAGCCCTATGATGCCGCCGCCAATTATGATGATTTTTTTCATTGAAACAGGAATATTTGAGCACAGGTTATGACGTAATTGATCAAGAGTCGCTTCCCGGTTTGAGCTGAACCTGTCGCAGCCGTTCAAATAAGATGGCAGCGATCGTGGCCGAAACATTCAGGGAAGTCGTCCGACCCTGCATGGGAATCGTCGCCTTGAAATCGCAGGTTTTTAGTACCAGGGGACGGATGCCTCGTCCCTCGCTGCCAATGACGATGGCGACTTTACCGGTAAAATCTACGGCATACCACTTTTCCGCCTGGATACTGTTTTCAACACCGATAATCCAGAAACCCTCCTTTTTCAGTTTGAGGAGAGCTGTGTGGATGTTGGCGGTCTCATAGAGCGGCAAATGAGCAAAGGCCCCCTGACTGACCTGCAATACTGTGTTGGTAATCCCCGCACTGTTATGGGACGGGAAGACAAGTCCGTCCACCCCGGCGCCTTCACAGGTCCGGATGATCTGGCCCAGGTTTTGGGGGTCTTCTATATTGTCTGCAACAACCAGACAGATGTTACCGGTTGCCTTTGCGAATGAGGGCAGGGGTTGCTTAACCCGACCCTGAAAGCAGACGACTATCCCCTGTGTCCGCATCCCCGCATATTTTTTTAGAAAAGCCTCTTTAGGCATCCGGTTGAGACTCCAGTCACGATGTCTGCCCAGCAGATTCTGAAGGTCTGGATTCCGTGCCGCAGTGCTGCCCTGCATCAGGTCTATTCTAAGAATTCTTTTTCCGGGACTTTTAAGCAGTTCAAGACACCCGTTCAGGCCAAATATGGAAAATTGATCTGCTGAAATCTTTTTTTGTTTTGTTTTCTTTTTCACAGATTGGGTTGGTTTTAACCATGAAAATTTAGAATATTTCTGCTGTGCCAATTCTGATTTAATTTGCAAACTATGTCCATGGCAGCAAGCGGAAAATTGCGAATTGATAAATGGTTATGGGCGGTTCGAATTTTCAAAACACGCTCTCTGGCGCAGGAAGCCTGTTTGTCCGGTAAGGTCAAGGTTGCTGACCAACGCATCAAGCCAGCAAAAATGATCGTTGTCGGAGATATCATCACCGTCCGAAAGGGGATATTAACCAGGACCTTAAAAGTAACCGGCCTGCTGGAAAAAAGAGGATCTGCCACGGTGGCTGCCGATCATGTTGAAGATCTGACACCTCCCGAAGAGAAGATGAAATTCAAATCAGTTTTTGCAAACCCGGTACTTCCCCGTAAAAAGGGTGCCGGCAGGCCCACAAAAAAACAGCGCAGAATGCTGGATAAACTGCGGCGGGAATTATGAAACGGATCACATGGGGCCTTTTTAATTGAATTCCCAACTTGGTCAATATACGGAAAAAAGATTACATTCCCGGAGCGATTCTCGTCGTAATTTGCCTGACAAAGATAAGTAACATAAAAATTTAAATGGGAACACCAAATACTACTCCTAACCGGGACATCCGCATTTTTGTCGTCGATGATGACCAGTACATTACAAACTGTCTGAAAGATTATCTCACGGATCTTGACTATTCTGTAACGGCTGAATCCAACCCGGAAAAAGTTGAAGCCATATTCCGCAAGGAAGACTTTGATATTATCCTGCTGGATATCAATATGCCCAAGATAAGCGGCTTAAAACTGCTGGAAAAAATGAAGCAGCAGGACCCGGATGTAATTGTCATCATGATCAGCGCGATTCATGATGTGGATATGGTGGTCAAGTGCATTCAACTGGGAGCTTATGATTACATCGCCAAACCTCTTGTCGATCTCAATCAGATTAAAGTCCGCATGGACAGAGCTCTTTCGGAGCGGGATATCCGACGCGAAAACGTCCAATTAAAGACCAAATTAACCATGCAGTCAGAAGTCCCTGATTTTCAATTCAGGTCTGCTTCCATGCGTAAAGTGCTGGACATGATCAAAATGGTGGCCCAATATGATTCCACAGTGCTCATCAGCGGTGAGTCCGGTACCGGAAAGGAAGTTGCCACCCGTACTCTGCACAAATTCAGTAAACGGTCCGACAAACCCTTCGTAGCTGTAAACTGCGGGAGTATCCCCGAATCGCTTCTGGAAAGTACTTTGTTCGGTTATGAAAAAGGCGCTTTTACGGGAGCTACAAATCGGCAGGCGGGTCTTTTCGAAGAATCCAACCACGGTACAATTTTCCTGGATGAGATCACCGAGACCACACCGGAGTTTCAGATCAAACTTTTGAGAATTCTCGAAGATAAAAGTGTCCGACGTGTCGGTGGTAACAAGGAGATGAAACTCGATCTGCGCATCGTAACGGCTACTAACCTTGACATGCAGGAGCAGGTTGATAAGGGCAAATTCAGAGAAGATCTGTACTATCGACTGAATGTTTTTCACATCATACTGCCACCCCTGCGTGACAGAATTGAAGATATTCCCGTAATTGCAAACTATCATCTTGCCCGGTTGGCCAAAAAGATGAAGAAGCCGGAGATGCAAATTTCTCAGGAAGTCCTGGATGCTTTTGCAGGGTATCACTGGAAAGGGAATATCCGTGAATTAATCAATGTTCTCGAAACTTCGCTCATCATGTGCAAGGACACGGTCATCACCGTAAATGATCTTCCACCGCAATTTCAAAATGTTAAGATGGCCAAACCAACCACGGACTATTCCATTGGCGCCTACGATTCGGAAAAACTCAAATTCGAATACGACTATTTCAAAAGACTCCTGGATATTTCAGGCGGGAATATCAGTAAAGCGGCTAAGATGGCAGGCTACAGCCGGCAGCATCTCCACCTGAAATTAAAGAATCTGAATATTAACTGATCCAAGCAGAAATACCGTTTAACAATCCTCGCTGCAGCTCTGATCGATAATCGATGCAATGCAGCAGGAACCTCTGTAGGACAAACACCTACAACCTGCTGAACCGCATTCCTACAGGACATTCGTTGCCAGTCTTATTTTTCAGCTGTCTTCCACCTCTCTATTATACGCGTAGGAAATCGCAGTCCGATTCAGCCGGATGCTCAATACATTACCTAGTAATATATCACCGCACATTGGGAGTCGATAAATGAGAAAATTCAACGTG
>JAADGM010000137.1:0-11461 GCA_013152375.1 FCB group bacterium
TTTTTGGAAAATTTTGAAGATTCAATTCGGTTGCAGCCAGAGTTCCTGTCATACGTTTAATGAAATCAGAAAGCATATCGTGTTTTCGGGTGCTGTCGGCGGCACTCCATTCATCAAGAGAATATTTTGAGTAAAAATATGAATCGGAATAATCAACACCATTAATTGTAACCGCAGTTTTTTCGGTAGAAATGGCCAAAGCAAATAACAGTAAGAAGGCGAAAAATCTCATAAAAACTCCTGTAAAATTCAGTTCAAAAAACATTCTGTAATTTATTCAGAAAACCTAAAACCAAAGAAGTAATATCTTCCAAAGACGCGGGTGTTATGACCAAGCTCAAGGCATGTTCCCCTTTCTTTTTAAACCAATGTTTTCTTTTTGTATATGAAAAGTAGTCTTGAGCTGTTTCAAAGAAACGATCCAGCTTTGAATTTATTGGGAAAGGCTGAAAATCAAGTAAGATGGTTTGCTGTTTAAAAACAGCTTTTTCCAGAAAAGTTCTGGCCCCCAAAATTCTTATTCTGGTTGAAGCAATAAGATGACTCACTGATTGCGGTGCGGGACCAAACCGGTTGAGAATTTCATACTCAATTTGATTTACCTCTGAAATGTAATTTGCCAGAGAGAGTCTTTTATAAAAACTTAATCTTAAGTTTGTTGTTCGGATGTAATCTAACGGAATTACCGTATCTGCAAATAGCCTGACAGAAACATTATTAATTTTACCGATATGACTATCCTCATGATTTGAGGTTTGTTTTCGAATGGCTTCATTAATAAACTGAGAATATAACTCAAAGCCAACACCGCCGGCACCTCCACTTTGCTTAAATCCGAAAAGCGTCCCGGCACCTCTGATTTCAAGATCATTTTTTGAGATATTGTAACCGGAACCAAGGCTTGTGTTTTCTTCAATTGCTTTTAAACGCTTATAGGCGTCAGGACTTAACTGGAACCTCTTGGGTATCAGCAAATAGGCATAGGCCAATCGATTCCCCCGGCCGACCCGCCCCCTCATTTGATAAAGCTGTGACAAGCCAAAGAGATGAGCTCTATTGATAATAATTGTATTTGCATTTTGTATGTCGATACCCGTTTCAATGATAGAAGTTGTGACAAGAACCTGTATATCTCCCCGTATAAAATGAACCATCGTATTTTCTAACTTTTGGGCCGGAAGCTGCCCATGGACAAAATCAACCGATACACCCGGCAGAAGAGCTTGAATTTTATCAGCTATCTCTGGGAGACTCTTGGTGTTATTGTGAACAAAAAAGACCTGTCCCCCGCGTTTGATCTCAAAGTTGATGGCCCTTTCTATCAATTCTATATCGTAATAAGAAATCTGAGTATTAATCGGTAATCTGGTCTTTGGCGGCGTAAAAAGCGTAGAAATATTTCGGATACCGTTTAGAGCCATGTGCAGGGTTCTTGGAATAGGGGTCGCGGACATGTATAACACATCGATAGACTTTTGAAGAGTTTTCAGCTTTTCTTTTTGTGAAACACCAAAACGATGTTCTTCATCAACTATCAATAAGCCAATGTTATTATACACTATATTATCTGATAGCAATGCGTGAGTGCCGACAATTACATCAATAACCCCTTGCTTAATTTTCAATTTAATTTCATTAACTTCATTTTTTGAGCGAAATCTTGAAATAATGTCAACATTTATTGAAAAGCCTTTTAAGCGGGCATCAAATGCCGCGTACAGTTGGTTGGCCAGGATTGTGGTTGGAGCGAGAACGACAACCATTTTGCCACTATAGGCAACCCTGAAGGCGGCCCTTATGGCAATTTCCGTCTTTCCGAATCCGACGTCTCCGCATAAGAGTCTATTCATGGGTTTTGACTGAGAAAGATCGGCTGATATTTCATTCCACGAAGTTTGCTGATCCGGTGTATCTTCATAATCAAACTGGTTAAGGAGGATTTGCTCCGTTTCAGCCTCAACCGGGTATGGAGGACGCTTTAGCGAGGACTCTTTCGCGTATAGATCAACCAGGAAGGCTACCGCTGCCTCAGCCTGCCGCTGTGCTGCCGCTTTTTTTCTTTTCCATTTGGTCTTTTTATGCAGACTGTCAGGAATAACGCCGATCTCATTTCCGGATGCGTAAAAGCTGATACGGCGGAATTTCTCAGTTGATACATAAATAAGACTGTTATCGGCATATTCCAGGATTAAGTACTCATTAATTTTATCATCAATAGTCTCCTGCTTCAATCCTCTGTAAATACCAACCCCATGATCCCTGTGGGCAAGAAAATCACCAACCTGGAGATCTTCTAAAACGATATCGCGGGGTCGGTTTCCGCGGGTTTCAGTTTTTTTTCGGTTTCGCGGGCTTCTACCGATGAACCAGGGGGGTACAACAGTTTTTCCGGTTTTATCAATAAACCCGCTATTGACTAAATGGGTTGAGACTTCGCAATTCTCAGCATTGAGTTTCAGAAAAAAATCAAAATCTATGGGTTCAAGCGGAAAGTTGATTTGTGTGGCTGGTGTATCACCCCCCACCAGGATACTTGATTCACTTTGGACATAGATTTTATTAATGGATTGGTTAATAATTTCAAGAAGAGAAACATCCCCGCTGGCCTCTGCTTTGTTGACCAGCGTGATGGATTGAATTTGACGGGTCGTAAGCTGTGAATCAATATCAAATGTAAAAAGTAATGGGGATTCCTCAGTAAAATTTATTCTTGCAGGAGATTGACTGGTTATTGAAAAAACGTCAATTATCCCACCCCTGATTGCAAATGTTCCAGGAGTGGATACAATGTCGGACGGTGCATATCGGGATTCTNNNTTTAAGCCAGGATTTTAATGAGTCATAATCCGCCTTACCGTCAACCGTATAAGGTGGGTTCCTGACATCGGTAAAGGCCGGCTCCCCGGCGGCTCTTTCAGTTGTCAGTATAAAAGAAATATTTCTCTGAAACCCCTTAACCACAGAAGCGGTCATCTGCCTATGCTTTGAAGCGAGGGATTGAAATCCTGCGGGCGCATTATTATAATAATCCTGCGGCGGGAAAAATAAACCACAGGTTAAATCCCATACAGGCTGTACAATCTCAAATAAAGCTGTTAATTCCTCTTCTGGCGAGAAAACAATTGAGAGTCCGCCGATTTGATGTATCAGTGCGGAAAGTGCCGAATAATGGAAATTACTAATTCGAAGCGGATGGTTGTGTGACGGCCGCGCAGAGTCCAGCATCCTGCGAATTGTTGAAGTTAAAAGATTGTCATGTTCCACGTGAAACAGTTTTAACGTTTTAGATAAATGGCAAGGACGCTCACGTCAGAGGGTTTGACGCCGGCAATTCTTGAAGCCTGGCCTATGGATTCAGGTTTGATTCTGGAAAGTTTCTCAATACACTCTGATGACAGGTTGCCCAATTTGCTGTATTCAAAATCAGGAGGTATTACAAAATCCTCAAAATTATTGATTTGTTCAATCCGCTTTTTTTCCCTGGCGATATATCCGGCGTATTTTATATCGGTTTCAGCGGTGAAGAGGTCTTCAGGCGTAAAATTGCTTAGACGCGGGATAGTATTGATAAGAGAACTAATAGAAGAATTTTCATGCAGAAGTTCTTTCTCCGCGGGGAGCATGTTGTTGCCAGCACTGCTTTTTATTTTTGTGTCATGCAAAATGTGTTTAATGTCCGCTATTGACTCAAGCCGTTTTTTAAAAATATCGTATTGATTTTCAGAAACCAACCCTATTTTATATCCCAGCTCTGTCAGTCGGAGATCTGCAGAGTCCGGGCGGAGGGAGAGGCGGTATTCAGCGCTTGAGGTGAACATGCGATACGGCTCACCGATATATTTTGTGGTTAAGTCATCTATCAAAACGCCAATATATGCTTCGCTTCTAAGTAATGTCAAGGGGGATTTATTTTGAAATTTTCTGGCAGCATTAACGCCTGCAATTAGTCCCTGAGCAGCAGCCTCTTCGTACCCTGACGTACCATTGATTTGACCGGCACAGAACAGTCCCTCAACCAGTTTTGTCTCGAGAGATCTTTTTAATTGAGTAGATTGGCAATAATCATATTCGATTGCATAACCGGGTCTGATTATTTCTGCCTTGCTTAATCCGGGAATCGTTCTCAATGAAACTAATTGAAGTTCTCGGGGCATACTCGTGGAAAAACCGTTTAGATATATTTGATCCGCCCCAAGCCATTCCGGTTCTAAAAACAGCTGGTGATGATCCCGAGTGGGAAACCTGACAATTTTATCTTCTATGCTCGGACAGTAACGGGGACCAACTCCTGATATTTTACCAGAAAAGAGGGCCGAGTCTTCGAGAGAATTCGATAAAATCTCATGACAACTGTTTCCAGTATATACGATGTGGCAGGGTATATTAGGCGGGTGAAATGGTTTTTCCGTCAGAACAGAGAACGGCACCGGATCATCATCTCCATTTGTGATATCCGTTTTTTCCCAATTGATTGAAGAAGCCTTTAATCTTGGCGGTGTCCCCGTTTTTAGACGGCCGATTGAAAATCCGTGTTCAATAAGGCATTCTGTCAGTCCACGGGAGGGTTTTTCCGCAAACCGGCCGGCTGGATATGTTTCGTGACCGATGTGGATCAACCCATTTTGAAACGTCCCGGTGGTGATGATCAGCGCCGAGCAATCCAGAGAGGTCCCATCTGATAATGTGACAGAAGATATTGCCCCTGCCCGGGTGTGAAACCCAACAACTTCGCCTTCCCGAACGGTCAAATTAGGCGTTGATGCAACTCGCTCTCGAATATACCGGGAATATATTCGTTTATCGACCTGTGCCCTGGGGCTCCATACTGCCCGCCCCTTGGATTTATTGAGCATTTTAAATTGAATCCCGGCCACATCTGCCGCCAGGCCCATAATGCCGCCGAGAGCGTCGATCTCTTTTACAATTTGACCCTTTGCCAACCCCCCGATAGCAGGGTTACAGGACATGCGTGCAATTGAATCTACGGATATGGTGATTAACTCAACCGCTACACCTAGTTTTGCGGCCGCAATGGCAGCTTCAACGCCGGCATGGCCACCTCCTGCAACAATGATTGAGCTCATTGCTATTTACCCACACAGAAAGAAGAGAAAATGTTGTCTAAAATATCATCACGCGTAATATCACCTGTCATTTCTCCGAGAATGTCGGTAATATCCCTAATCAATGAGGAGACAATATCCATACCTATATTTGCTTGAGTAACGTGGATAACTTCTTCAAGAAGTTCATATGCTTTCTCTAACAATATTTTTTGTCTGTTGGAAACAAAATTTGCTGAAGTGCCTGCAGAGTTCTCGTGAAGAGCATCAATTGATGTTGATAAACATGTTAACAAATTGTTGAAACCAATATCCTCCCTGGCAGAAGTATAAATAACATCAGGGTTTTTACTAACGGTCTGGTTGATATCTTCTTTAGATTTTATTAGAAGATAGCTCTTCCCGGACAACTTACTCGAAAGAGCTTCAAATTGTTTTGAAGGGTCTTTGTCATCAATCAATAAAATAATATCTGCAGAATTCAACTCGTTTGTCGTTCTGCCAACACCAAGGGAATCAAGATAATCACCGGATTCCCAATATCCAGCTGTATCGATCAGGCAGACGGGCACCCCCCTGATTTCAAACCACGTCTCGATCGTGTCACGTGTTGTACCGGGCAGAGGGGAAACTATTGCCCTTTCGTGCCCTAAAAGTGCGTTATAAACACTTGATTTACCTACGTTTGGGCGACCGATAAGTACAGCGCGAATACCACTATATATGGATTCTCCCAAAAGTGTGGATTTAAGAAAGTTATTGATCTTACCCGAAACATCTTTCAACAGATCGATAATGTATTCGGTTTTCGTGAATGAGATTTCATCTTCGCTGAAATCAAGCTCATGTTCAATCGTGGAGAGTAGGTGAATTAAATCTTGTTTGATCAAAGAAATTGACCGGGAAAATTTGCCTGATAGATTTTTCAGATTACCGATTGTGTTTTTTTCGGAACGTGAGCTTATCAGCCCTGCGATCGACTCCGCCTGGATCAGGTCGAGCTTCCCGTTCATAAATGCTCTGTAAGAAAACTCACCCGGTTCTGCTTCCCGGATTCCCCCGGCCAGAAGGCCCCGCATAATTGATTTTGGGATGTAATTCCCCCCGTGACAGGAGATCTCAATGACATCTTCTCCGGTAAAGCTGTGGGGAGATGAGTAATAAATAACAATACCACGGTCGAGTTGAATTCCTGTTCCTAGATGGAAAATATTCGATAAAATTGCAGTACGTGGCGTGATTTTGTTACGCTTAAAGAGAGCCGGGAAGAGATGGGTAATTTTTTCCCCTGAAATTCTGATGATGGCAAGAGCACCGATACCTGGAGGAGTCGCAATTGCGGCTATAATATCCTTTCGGTTTGCGGACATTATGAATTTATTTTTTTAATCGGCTCGTATAGATCGTTGCTGAATGATATTGAGAATATTATAAACGGCATAGTATAAATTCAAACCGGAAGGAAATTGATTAAACAGCAGAAAGAAAAATCCAGTCATCATATACATCATCGGTTTTTGACTTTTTTCCATTGTTGCCATTGATAATCGCTGTTGAAAAAACATGGTTATGCCCATGAACAAAGGCAAAATCGCAACCCCGCTGCCGTAAATAGGGATCGAAAAAGGCAAATGATAGATGATATCAGGCTGAGATAAATCTGTGATCCAAAAGATAAACTCTGCTCCTCGAAACTCGATTGTGTTGCGGAAAACCACAAACAGCGCAAACAGCAGGGGCATCTGAATCAGCATCGGCAAGCAACCGCCAACGGGGTTTACGCCGTGCTTTTTATACAACGCCATGACCTCCCGGTTCATCCGCTGAGGGTCGCTCTTGTACTTGGCCTGAACAGCTTTAATCTTCGGCTGAATCGCCTGCATTTTTTTTGTGGAGCGATAACTTTTTTTGGTTAACGGCCCCGTGATAAAACGCACCAGAAATGCGAACAGGATCAGAACGACACCATAATTGACTGTAAAAAGATTGAAAGGCTTATGTAAAAAAGTCAGAGAAGTTAAAATAATGTATTTACTGATCGGTCGAATGACCTTTATACCCCAATTCATGGCATCTTCAAGATCAACACCGGTTTTCTGTAAGAGCTTATAATCCTGAGGTCCTAAATATATCGTTGAACTGACGTTAGTCTCGGCGCCGGAATACCCAATGGAACCATTGTATATAGGCGTTAACTTGCGTTTACCAAACTCAATATTGTGGGCGGAAAGAGTGCCATAAACACCGGATTTGTCAGGTAACATGGCAACAATAAAATATTTGTTTTTTATCGCAATCCAGTCAGTATTTCCCTCGAATTTTTTGCGGCCTATTTCCTTGTCTTTTGAAAGCTTAATATCGTCCATCTGCCCGGATTGATAAATAATTCCTGCAGAATTTCGACTATCAGCCACCTCTATCTTTTCAGTGGGTAGAAGGCCGCCGATCCAGGATAGTTCAATATTTTTACGGTACACAGTTTCAGCATTTTGTAAGCTGTACTGGTGACGTGTTTTGTAAGAATCCCCGAATAATGTAATTTTTTTATTTAGAACAACCCCTGTCTTGCCGGTATAATTGAATTCAAGTGTGAGCGAATCCCCCGGGGCTATGCGAAAACTCTGGCCATCAAAATACTGAGAATCGAAGGGAGCGTTAAAGTAATTGTAATCTTCATCATCAATATCATAATAAGCAAGGCAGGGCTTACAGGCCGTATCGTCGGGTTGTATTAAAGAAACCGGCAGATCATCCTGATATGCGCCGTCATCACCATATGAGCTCAAGTAGTTTTTCAAACTATAGTGGATAAAGGAACCGCCAGACCGATTTGACAAAGTTAAATAATAAAGCTCTGTTTCAATCTGAATTGAAATCTCATTTTGAAGCTCAACCGGAGCTCCGACCTGCTTTGGAGATGGCTGATCTTCCAATAACGCTGTGTCCGGCGCCCGCTCAGGCTCCTCACGATGAATAACCAGGCTGTCTGTGTCGGGTTCAGATGCTGCTGCAGGTACGGGAGCTTTCTGCTGGGGTTGGGGAGGAGATATGAGGCGATAATAAAACGGTGTCAGGATGATCACAACACCGATAAGCAGGATCGCCAGTATATTATTGCGAGTGTTCATTGATTATTTGACAGGATCAAAATGATCTCTTGTAGCATAGGGATGGCAGCGCATTATTCTCAAGAATCCAAACCATGAACCCTTCAGGGCCCCGTATTTTGAGATAGCCTGAATGGTGTATTCAGAACACGACGGAGAATAACGGCAGGAAGGAGGCAATAACAGCCCAAGCGTATTTTGATAGAGCTTTACCAGGGCAATGAAAATATGTCTAACTGAAGACCTCATCCGCAAATTTCTGGAAAGAGTCTTGTAAATCTTTATAAGATATGTGATGCTTACGAGGCTTAATGATCAATGTCTGATTTAATCCGGCGTGGCGCAAATCCGTAAAAATTGCACGGCAGCGGCGTTTTAGCTGGTTCCGTTTTACAGCACCGCCGAATTTTTTTGAAACAATAAAACCAATAACCGGCTTATCATCCTGTTTGTATCTGATCTGTAAATTCTTTGTATGCAAGATTTTGGAGGATACAAAGCAGGAATTAAATTCACTCGATTTTATGGATGTTTTCAAGGAGGAACTTAAGCCGATAAGACTTTGCGGCCTTTTCTTCTGCGACGGGCAAGAATAGCACGTCCGTTTTTTGTGCTCATGCGCTTTTTAAAGCCATGCTTGTTTTTACGTTTCCGGTTGCTAATTCTGATGGTTACTTTCATTTCAAATCCAATTATTTCTATTAAAAAAAAGCCCAGTATTTTAATACAGAAACCGGGTGGTGAAAAACAATTATTTCTCCCGGCGCCAGGATGCCGAGATGACCGTGTGAATACCACCCCGGGGACGAAAATCACCCTGAACATCGATCTCTTTGGGGTTGAGTGCGGTCACCAAATCATCCATGATCCGGTTCGTGACATGCTCGTGAAATATTCCAAGGTTTCGATATTTAACGATATATAATTTCAGCGATTTTAATTCGACAATTTTTTTATCCGGGATGTATGTTACCGTTATGGTTGCAAAATCGGGGAGCCCCGTTTGCGGACAAACGCAGTTGAACTCCGGAATGGAGATTTTTACAGTGTAATCGCGATCTGAATATTGATTATCAACGGTAACCAGATCACGGGATGTAGGTTCAGTCATCTTTTTATGTAAAAAAAAGGCGCCAGAGGCGCCTGATTAAAATATCAATACCAACTACTTGGGATTATTGGTTGGTTTAACTTTTCGTCTTCGGCTGTGTGAACGTTTTTTCTTAATGATCGTCTGATTACTGGAATCGCTGTTCCCCGGGTCTGTGTAATCTGACCCGCCACCGGAGCCATTTGCATAATTCATTGTGATGGCATTTGACCCGGTTGGGACATAAGTGTTTTGATGCCTGCTGCCCGCCAATGTAAACGACAGCAACACGATCATGATAGCCATTAGTTTAATGAATGTTTTCATAATGCAATAATATTCAGTTGAAATCCTGCTTTAAATATATTATTAATTAAACACATTATCAAACCAAATTGTACGATTCAAATCAGAACGGGAGCTCCTCTTCGTTCTCATCTGATACCTGCGACGACGATTCCGCCGGTTCTTCAGATTTCCATTCCAACGGGGTGACAGAATTACACAAGACTTCGGTAACCTTGTGCAGTTTTTCCTCTTTATCGGTCCATGAGCGGGTTCTCAGACTTCCCTCAACGGCAATCAATTGACCTTTTTGAATATACTTGGATACGAAATCAGCGGTCTTATTCCAGGCCACAAGATTGTGCCATTCAGTATGCTCCTGCCGCTTATCGTCTGTGCCCCAGACCTCGTTCGTTGCAATGGAAAAACTGACTGTGGATGTTCCTGACGGTGTAAACCGGCCTTCGGGTTTGTTCCCCACCCGGCCAACCAGGATGACTTTGTTAATACTGGAACGTTGCATGCTATTCTCCTTATATTAAAAATATAGTCTAATTGGAGTCAAAAATTAATATTTTTCCAAGGAAAATGCAAAGATAATTTAACGAGACCGGTTTTCAAATAACATCTGTCAGCGAAGGGGGTACATTAATTTTCGTCCAATTTACCCTGAACGACTGCCAAACCAGCCGGGGCATGGGTAAATCCATTTTATTAGAGGATGTTACAGAGTGTAATTCATATTGTTTTATTAAGCGATGCGGGACAAAAATTCACCAATAAAATAATAGGAATACTCATGAAATACACCCCCCTTTTGATAGCAGTCCTTTTAACCTGTACAATAGGTGCTACAGAAAATATTTGGATTGATTACGCAGGGAATAAGATCTCTGCCAATAAAATTATTGTAAAATTGACGGATGAAATTGCACCAAAACTGGGCTCCGAAGCACCCGCTGTCCTGGCTGACATTCCGGGCCTGGAGGCGGTTTTGGCAGGACAGAAAACCGAGAACTTCAAGCCTCTTTTCAGAAACTTCAACACATTTACGACGGATCACTATCAACAGCACCTGCATCAATATTATTATTTTGAATTTGAAACCCGGGTAGATGTCGTCGATCTAAAAAATAAATTACTTTCGCTGGACAGTATAGAAGCCGTTGACTTGAATTATCAAGTTAACATCGCAACGGTTCCCAATGATACCTATTATCCCGATCAATGGGCTCATGATAATCAGGGACAGGCTGGTCCCAATAATGTGGGTGTTCCGGATTGTGATATGGACACGGATGAAGCCTGGGATATCGAACAGGGCAGCGAGGACGTCATCATCGCTATACTGGATACCGGTATTAACAGCCACGTAGAATTCACAGGGAAATTACTTCAGGGTTATAATTCGGTTAACGGAGGCTCGAATACCAATGATGTATTCGGACACGGCTCGTTCTGCGCAGGTATCGCCGCCGCCAGAGGCAATAACGGGGTTGGTGTAGCCGGCGTGGCCTGGGAATCAAAATTACTCCCGGTCAAGGTGCTGACTGACTCGGGCTATGGCGACCAGATCGATCTTGCGGACGGTATTCAATGGGCTACGGATAACGGTGCCGATGTCATCAGCATGAGCCTTCAGTTCGGACAGGATTTCGTAAATGTCTGCAACGATGCCATTAACTACGCTGTGAGCAACGGGACTACCGTTCTGGCTGCCGCGGGGAACTTCGATTCCAGCCCGGTGACCTTCCCGGCTCAATATGAAAACTGTATCTGCGTCGGCGGCCTTTCCCCCTGCAATGAGCGAAAATCTTATGGATCCTGTGACGGCGAGAATTTCTGGGGCAGTAACTACGGCGCCGACCTCGATTTTCTAACACCCTGTGTTCTTATCAATACTACGACCAATAGCG
>JAADGM010000137.1:11546-15056 GCA_013152375.1 FCB group bacterium
CCCATCGAAGTCCGGGAAATCATGAACAGCACCAGTGATGATCTCTACTCACCGGGCTGGGACAATCAATCCGGATACGGCCGTCTGAATGCTCACTCCGCCGTTGCGCTGGCCTTTGAGATGGCCTGCGAAAATAACTGGGTCCCCGGAGATGTCAATAACGACATGGATATTAATGTGCTGGATCTCGTCCTCGTGGCAAATATTATCATCGGACTCGCTCCCGAACCTGAGATCTGTCAGGACTGGGCTGCAGATTTCAATCAAAATGGCGATATCAATGTGCTTGATATTATTCAAATCATTAATATCATCGTAGGTTAATAAACTTCACGGGAGGCGGTCGTCCCCAACCGGCACCGTACCCCAGGATTAAGTCATCCATAGAATCCAAACGTAAAGGAATGACAATGAATAAAAAGGTAATCCTTATTCCGTTGCTGCTTCTCGCAGTCTCTTTTTCAAACGCTCGGGACATCGTTAGACTCAACGGGTTCGATGCCTCCGCAAAAACATTGGTCATAAAAATAAATGCTGAGATCGCTCCTGTCCCCGGCAGAAGTGAACCGCTTCAACTCACCTCAAATAACCCGGTCTGTAAAGCCATGGTCAATTTTGGCGCATCAAAGCTTCAACCGCTTTTCATGTCCTGGAGACAGTTCGGTGATGCCCATATTGAGCATGAACTGCATCAGTACTATACCGTTGAATTTGATCACAACATGGACATAGCTGCTTTAATCCTTGAAGCTGAGGCAATCGAAGGGATCGAAAAAGCGGAACCCGACTACATCGCCACGGCCAACCTGGTTCCCAACGATACTTATTATCCCGAACAGTGGGCGCACAATAATTACGGTCAGGCCGGATCAGGAAATGTGGGAGTTCCCGACTGTGATACGGATACAGAAGAAGCCTGGGACATCACTACCGGCAGCAGCGACATTACCATCGCAATACTGGATACGGGCGTCAATGGAAATCATTCGGAATTCGCCGGTAAAATGGTTGACGGCTGGGATTTTATCAATAATGATGACAATGCCTCCGACGATTTCGGACACGGGACATCCTGTGCAGGGATCGCCGCTGCCATCGGAAATAATAACAGCGGCATCGCCGGGGTCTCGTGGCAGTCCCTGATCATGCCGGTAAAAATATTGGACTCCAACGGCTCAGGTAACGACACACAGATAGCAAACGGTGTTATTTTCGCCACAGACAACGGAGCCAGGATCATCAGCATGAGTCTGGGCGGCGGCAGTTATGTGAGTTATTTTGACAATGCCATCACCTATGCCGTGGAGAACGGCACGGTAGTTTTTGCCGCGGCCGGGAACGACAACTCGTCCCAGGTCAGTTATCCCTCGCTCTATGATGACTGTATTTCTGTTGGAGCCCTGTCACCCTGTAACGAGCGTAAAAACCCTCTCTCCTGTGACGGAGAAAGCTGGTGGGGCAGCAATTACGGGGACGGACTGGATTTTATGGCACCGGGAGTCCTGATCTACACCACCACGATGAGCGGCGGATATATCTCTAATTTTAACGGCACGTCTTCCGCCTGTCCCCATGCAGCTGGCATCGGCGCGCTGGTGCTTTCGGTGACCCCAGGCATGTCTCCTGAACAGGTACGCTCGGTGATGCAGCTTACCTCTGACGATCTTTACGGTGCAGGCTGGGATGCCGAGACAGGTTATGGCCGACTGAATGCCTTTCAGGCTGTGTCCTACTCCATCTCAACCCCTGAAATCAATCTTGATGTAGAGTCCGTTTCATTTGATCTGGCCCCGGGCGCCTCTGATTCAACCATCGTGCTGGTGTACAACACAGGAGAGGATGATCTGACCTATACCATCGATACGGAAGGATACTACTGGACGGATTCGGACGGCCCCTATATTGATTATGACTGGATCGATATTGAAGGGCTGGGCACACAAATGACCTTTACGCATAACGACCAGGCGGCGGATGAGACCATCGATCTGGGATTTGAGTTTCCATTCTACGGTGAAACCTACAGCCAGTGCATCGTCAATGCCAACGGTTGGATCGGTTTCGGAGAAGACAATGTAGAGTGGTCAAATACGATCATTCCCGACCCTGCCGCACCCCGCCCGGCCGTATTCGGTTACTGGGATGATCTGAATCCCAATAACACCGGGAACAGCGATCAAATGGCCGGGGATGTTTACTACCTTGCCGAGGACGGACGCCTGATCGTCTGGTTCGATCATGTCGTGCACTGGTACGGCAGCAACAGCATCGAAGGAACCTACGATTTTGAGATGGTTCTCTATGCCGACGGGACGATCCGCTACAATTATCGCACGATGGAAGGTGAAGTGGGACTGGCAACGATCGGAATTCAAAATGCCGCCGGAGACGATGCCGTGATGGTAAACTATAATCAGGCCTATGCCCATGACGGCCTGAGTGTTCTGCTTCAGACTCCTCATCCCTGGTTGTCGGTGGCACCGGCTGCTGCGACCATCGCACCCGGTGAGGCCGTGGAATTGAATATCGGCGTAGATTCAGCCGGCGTTCCCCAGGGAGAATTCCAGGACTGGCTGGTTTTTACCACGAACGACTATGCCAATGTCCATCCTGTTATTTCTGTGCTCACAACCATCGGTTCCGGCGGCTGCAGTGACTGGGAGATGGGCGATGTGAATCAGGACGGTATCCTGAATATCCTGGACATTATTACGATTGTAAATATCGTGCTGGAGACGATTGAAAATCCCCCGGACTGCATTTTCTGGGCGGCAGATCTGAACGCCGACGGGGAAAACAATATTCTGGATGTGATCCTCTTGCTGAATATTATACTCGGCACCTGATAATTGATGAAAAAGCGCCGGGACAAGGCCCTTTTTATCGGATAAAATGCGGATATTGATCCTGGGTAATGCCGGATCCGGGAAATCCACGCTCGCCAGAAGTCTGGGGCAAGCCACGGGAATTGATGTGATTCACCTTGATGCCCGTTACTGGCATGCCGGCTGGGAACCCACCCCCCGTGAAAAATGGAAGCAGACGGTTGAAGCCCTTGCGAAAAGGTCTTCGTGGATCATGGACGGAAATTACCCCTCAACCCTCGATATCAGGATCAAACGGGCTGAGACAATCATTTATTTAGACTGCCCCCGGAGAATTTGCTACTGGAGGATCATGAAACGGCTGCTGAAATACCGCATTTCAGACAGGCCGGACATGGCCCCGGGCTGCCCTGAAAAAATTGATTGGGAATTCATTCTCTGGATTTGGAATTTCCCCAAGAAAATAAAACCGCAGTTGTTCACACATATCCAGGCTGCTGACCCCTCAATACCCTTCTATCACCTGAGTACCAAAGCGGAGATCAGCCAGATTAAAAATAAATTGGCCGTCTTGTCTCAATGATGCGAATGACAGGCAGGGCTTGAGCTTCCAATAATATGATGTTCATTTCTGATTGGCGTATTTCCCAAGCTTCTTTTTCAGGTCTTCGATAGACTTGACAGG
>JAADGM010000046.1 GCA_013152375.1 FCB group bacterium
GAATAAGCTCTGCCCCAGAGCATCGACTCCAAAGACCTGTCCGTCGGTGGTGCCAAAAAACAATTTGATGACCCCGTTAGCGTCATCAATGGCGGGGGATGTTCGAATGGAAGCGCCCGCATCGAAAGTGAAGACTTCCTCACCGTTACTGTCAATGGCATGCAGAAAGCCGTCGTCGCATCCGAAAATGATCTCCGGGAGGTCATCCTGATCGAGATCGGCGAGAAGCGGGGCGGATCGAATTTTATTTCCAATATTGACCGGGAAACCAGGTGCAACACTGCCGTCGTCAAGGACCAGGTAGAGATTACCGCTGTCGGTCCCGAAAACGATATCCATTTTACCGTTATCGTTCAGATCGGCCAGGCCCGCACCGGCATAGATCTTCTCGTTGACAGAAACCGGAAACCCGTTCACATCGCTGCCGTCCGCATGAACGGCAAATAAGTCACCGGAACCGGTAAATCCGCCGAAAATGATCTCAAGCTGAGGGTCATCATCTAGATTTCCTATGGCCGGTGATGCGGTGATGTATTCACCGGCATTATAGTCCGTTTCCACCGTGCCGTCCGGCGCCAGAACGTACAGGTGCCGGCTCTTGGAGGTGACGATGATCTCGGCGATCCCGTCCTGATCCAGGTCCGCTACGGCCGGAGACCCCCAGATTTGATTTCCGGTGTCAAAGGGCCACTGACCGCCGAAGGGGCTGCCGTCCGGTTCAGTGACATGCAGATAGCCGGCATAATCGCCAAAAATTATCTCGTTTTGACCATCCTGATCCAGATCGAAAACCAGGGGGGAGGCCACGACTTTAATACCGGTTTCCAGTGGAAAGCCGGCCTGGTCGATGGTCACCTCAAAAGCAAGGGTGGTCGTCTGGTCGAAAGGATCACCGTTGGCCATCTCGCCGGTTATACTGAACTGAAGCCGGTGCTCTCCGAGGCTGGCTCCCGGGGCGATATCGAACAAAACGGTCTCACCAGATCCATTACTTTGGCCGGACAGGTCAGCAATCACAATTGTCTCCGTAAGCAGGGTAATGTCCACATCCTGTGATGTGATCTGGGCACTTAAATTCTCGATGGTGTCCTCAGAGGGGTTGTAAAAAACCGGCGTAACGGCTCCGATTTCACCGGGATTGGCAACACCGTCTCCGTCTCCGTCTATTTCCTCAAGTGAAAAATCACTCACATAGATCGTGGGGAGATTCCGGAAATTTGCGGTGATGAGCAGGTTTTCTTCAGAGATATTAAGGACACTGATCCCGGATGTTTCACCGCTGTAAAAACGTGAGTCGGGAGTCGTATAGTCGGTGAATTCCGTCACGCCGTAACCCCCCGGGTAGGGGTCGCTCATGTCACTGCCGCGGCCGAAATTCAGGTCGAAGTTCCCGTCTGCCTGCTCCAGGTCAACTTTGTAATGCCAGTCATTCTGATTTCCTCCCATGGAGTTGTCGATATGCCAGATCAGCATCCCGCTGTTGGTGAGGGTTTGGTCAAAATGGATCTTCTGCCGGTTCTCAAAGAGGAAATATTCATAATTCGGACCAATCCCGTTCATCTTGTAGATCACCGGGTTTTCTTCGACATTTGGAATTTCGAGACTGATCGATCCCTCAGTGATGATGATCGGATCGACCCAGCCTAAAGTTACTTTGGACCAGGCACTGAAATGGGCGGGGTACCAGGCTGAACTGCCATTTCCGCCCCATGAACCGCCGGCCATCAGACCCCAGGTGCCGATGCCCGAGGAAGAATAGTCCGTGTCATACAGATCCGGCAGCCCGAGTGCGTGGCCAAATTCATGGCATACAACGCCAATATTGACGATACCGGGCGAATTGTTCATCCCCTGTTTTTCGGGATTGATGGTGTAGTCATTGATCGTGACCCCGTCATAGGTAACGGCGTAGCTGCCGAGAGACCAGCGGTGTGACCAGACATTGCTGCCATCGCCCTCCTCCGCACCGAAGCCTGCATGGATCACGTTCAGGGCATCTACATTCCCGTCTCCGTCATTGTCGTACTGTGTCCAGTCAACGCCCTGAGCTTCGGCATCGTCAACAGCCGCCCTGATCATCTGCCTGACCAGGTCCCAGCCGTTGGGCGCTGAAGAACCATAGACATCGTGAGGCAGATCCGCCATGAACCAGCCGTAAAGCGTTGTGTTCGGGTCAAAGGCATAATATGAATTTTCCAGGTAATAGTCCCTGAAGCTTCCGGTAGCACCATGAGAACTCTCATAACCCTCCTGATTCATCAGATTGATGAAGTTTTCCACAGGATAGGTATGGTTCAGATCGGGGTATTCAATCAGCAGCATCGGTACTAAAAATTCAGTCCTCTCCTGACTTGAGATATCGGGAATATTCGTCGGCAGATCATGAGGAATAGCCTGCGGCTGCAGGTGTTTTTCCACAGATAGTGTAGTTTCCAAATTGGCGGGTGTTTCGGACAAGATGAATTCGCCGGCTTTAACACCTGCCACATAAACCCAGATCTGGCTGGCATTCAGGGCAATGGTGTAACCCTCAGCGGTTTCGTACCAGTTTTGCCACTCATCTCCCCTGAGATAAGCGTTGAAGGAGGTCCCGTCCGGTTGGAACAGCTGCATACTCTCCGGGATTGCGGTTACACTGAAACCCAGCTGCATGATGATCACGATGGCCGGTAATATTTTTTTAAGCATTTTATCTTTCACCTTTTTGAAAATTAGTTTCGAGAAGTCTTGTTGAAGCAGTCAGTGTCGAAAGCGTGATTCCGTCCGTCACCCGGCCAGTATTTCCTGAACCAGTTGTATGATATCGGTGATATCGATGACGCCGTCTCCATTCATATCTGCGGCAAGCAGTTGCTGCGGAGTCGGTTCCGTGGTGCCCATGATGATGCCCACGAGAGACAAAATATCGAGGATATCCAGCAGGCCGTCATCATTCAGATCACCGTACAGGATATTGGCTGCCACCGGAAAGACGACTTCAAATTCGGTCGAATAGGCGACCCAGTCTATGGCATTGGAAGTGACGGCCAGTGTGCAGACGACCTCCCCAGGCGGGGCAGTGTTGGAGAATTCCAGAATAAAGGGCACCAGTTCATTCAAGCCGGCATCCCCGGGTTCCAGGTCCCAGAAAGAAGCACTGCCGTTCAGAACCGCAACATCTCCTGAGTCACAAATCAGTTCACCATTAATATCTGTGGCGGTTCCCCAGTCCTCGCTGTTGTACAGGATAACTCTTACTTCAACGGTTTCACCGGGATTGATCTCGCCGTCAGTGTCGTTTTCAATGATCAGGTCATCCCCGATATATTCCAGACTCGGGAAAAGTCCCACCTCCACCGCCTTTTCAGCATCCACCCGGCCGGTCCCTAACTTGCCCTGCAGGTATCCCTCAGGGTTGATCTCATAAATTACGGGGTCCGCCGTCGCCAGGATCATGGTTTCGAGCTGTACGGTGGTCCAGCCGGGATTATAGGATTTCAGCAAGCCGATGGAGCTGGCAACGATGGGAGAAGCCATTGAGGAGCCGGCCCAGGAAGCATAATTGTTGTTGATGACGCAGCTGCGGATGTTTTCACCGGGAGAGGCAATATCGATCGTCTCATGATATGTAGCCCAATGGTTCCAGGAATCACCGGACCCCAGAGGGCAGACGGAGATCACATTGTCATAACTGGAAGGATACTGGGCCTGCTCGAGTTCTCCCCAGCCGTTATCATTGCCGTTGCCGCCGGCGGCGACGATTACAGCGTGGTAGGTGTCATGGGCGACATTGATGGTAGCCTGTTCGTACTGGTTGTAGCCTAAGCCTCCCCAGCTGTTGTTCAAAATAGAGAAGCCCTGGGAATAGTATCCTGCCTTGGCCGCATAGAGAATTCCCGAATAGCCGTCGGTGATGTAAGGTTCACCGGTCTGGTCCTCCTGAGAAACTTTTACGGGCATGATGCGGCAGTTAAATGAGGTGGAAGCGACCCCCGTCGAATTATCGGTAGTTGCTCCGAGCAGGCCGGCGACGTGGGTTCCGTGGGCCCAGGTTGAATAATTGGACACACCGGTCTTGGGAATGGGATTGTTGTCGTCCACCCCTGACCAGCCGGAGAGGTCCCAGCCGATGAGGTCATCCACAAAGGTTGAGGGCGAATTATCCCAGTCATCATCATCAATATTGTTGAGATCGCCGGGGTCAAGGATCCACTGTCCGCCGGAATATTCCAGCGTATGCCCGTCACCGTCGGCATCTTCGTTCAGATTCTGCCAGATGCGGTCGATGAGGTCCACATGGTCCCAGTCCACGCCGGTATCCACGGAAACCAGAATGACGGTGGGGTCACCAGGAATATCTCCGCCGTTAACATCCCAGAAATCCCAGGCGTCATTGGCATGGATCTGCTGCAGAAACCATTGCTGATTGTAATAATAATCGTTCGGTGTATAATAGGGCCGGCGGACGGGCTCCAACTCTGCAGAGTGGACGAAAGCGAAGGAATTGAGAGCGGAACGAACGGCTTCAAGGGCCTGTCTTGAAGTCTCATTCAGGGTAATGCGGTAAATGCGGTTGAGATAAATATCGCCATCATGATCGGCTTCTATGGCAAAAGGTATCCAAAGTTCGACGTTGCGTGCCTGTATGTCGGCGAGAAAGCTGTTAAGCTCGGGAATATCAACGGTGATTCCCCTGTCGCTTTTGTTAATTTGAAGAGGACTGATGGTTGATTTCAGGCAAAACAACACGGTATTTTCCCGGTACTGTGTGCCTGCCGTGAGTCCGAAGGCAACCATAAAAAATGTCAAAACTGCTTTTCGTAACAAATCATCTCCTATTTTTTGAAACAGTAAAAATAAAGGCTTTCAGCTATCCTGTCCGCCGGCTTTTCTGTAACAGGGTGTTAATCCGGTGTCCGCAACGCCTCACCATGCGCAGCCGTCCGGATCAGCACATTGAAATGGTTCAATACATAGGGTGTGAGGATTGCCTCAGAGTTAATAAAAATTACCAGACCGAAGGATTTACTTTCGGGAATTCTCTTTCGGCTTTAAATGAAAAAGTGTTACTTCATTTTTTGAGCCGATACGCATTGGAGGTCCCCAGGTGCCGGTGCCCGGAGATGTATAGAGGGTCATATCACGGAAATGATGCAGGCCGAATCCATATCTGTAAAACAGCCTGACCAGCCATGAAAAAGGCCAGATCTGGCCGTAGTGCGTGTGGCCGGAAAGCTGGAGATCTATTCCGGCTTTTTCTGCATCCTCCATTCCAGTTGGTGGATGATACAGGAGGATTGTAGGGAGAGACGGGTCGAAGCTGATTTCACGGAGTGCTGGAAGGTCCCGGCGGGATTCTCTGACGGGATTGTCGATTCCGATAATTTGAATACCGCCCAGCATTGTCATCTCATTTCGAAGCAGGCGGATATTGGTGGTGGAAATGATCTTTTCCACTTGGTGCAGGCCTTCATATAGTTCATGATTGCCCGCAGACAGAAAAACCGGCATGTTTAAGTCCGCCAGTGGCTGGATTGTGTTTACATCCACCGGTGTGCTGCCATCGAAAAGGTCGCCTGTAATGAGCACCATCGCGGGTTTCAGCCGGTTGATCCGCTGCGCCAGGGTTTTGAGATACGCTGCCCGGTTAATCACTCCCACATGAAGATCTGACAGCTGCACGATGTCAATTGGCTTTTTAAGATGCGCAAGTTGCAGGGGAATTTCTTTGACGACAAAGCCCCTGGCATTGACAATACCGTAAACTGAAAGAACCAGCAACAGGACCATTAAATAATACGGTTCCGGGATAAATCGTGACGGAAGGATTGCCCTGAAGATTTCGTAGATACCTGTCAGGCCGATGAAAACAGTTACCATCCCCATCAGTATTGAAGCACAAATGTAAAAGATCCTCGTGCTCCCTGAGTGGAGCGTTCGCTCCAGAACGGCAGCTGCCGGGAAAAATAGACCCAGGAACAAAACGCATTCGTAGAAGATGCCTTCACGGGCCAATCCATACCAGACATAGAGTCTGGATAGGGCCAGATAATTGATACCCATGTAAACCGCGGTGAAAATAAGCAGGAACAGAACCAGCCGCAGAATCCGCAAGAGCTCAGCCCTCCTTTTCCGGCGTCCGGCGATTGACCGTCAGATCCATCCGATCAATATTAATGGCGCAGCGAGTTGTCTGATATGAAACTGAACAGGGGAGGGCTACTTTTTTTTATGCTCCGGAACGATCATCACCGAAATCTTCTGATCTCCACGAAGAAAAACGATGGGAACCGCCTCACCGGCTTTGATGCCCTCGGTGGCGATCATGTAATCCTGAATATTCAGCACCTTCATTCCGTTGAATTCGATGATGGTGTCGCCGGGCTGCATCCCAATTTTTCCGGCGGGTGCATTTTCCCGGGCGGCACTGATCCTGAGCCCCTCGCCGGCATAGGCAAAGTCCGGGATGACACCAATGGTTACGGAGTAGCCGTGTCCGCTTTTTTGGCCTGAGGGTGCCTCCACTTTGACGAAATCCGGCGGTTCAGGCCTGGTGAGAATTTGATCTGCCGTCCGGGATACCAACTGCACGACTTCAACCATCCCCGGGAAATTGATGAGATCAATGTCGTCACTGGGACGGTGATAATCCTGATGAGCACCGGTAAAATAAAACAACACGGGAATATCTTTCAGATAAAAGGACTGATGGTCACTGGAGGCGTATCCTTCGTCATTATAAACCAGGGAGAGGCTGTCGCTGTTTTCCTCGGATACGAGAGACTTCCACCATGAGGATGTACCGGCGCCGCCAACGATCAGTGCATTGTCATGCAGCCGGCCGATCATGTCCATATTGATCATCGCCACCGTTTGTTCAAGGGGCACAAGGGGATGTTCCGTGTAATAGGCCGATCCCAGCAGGCCCACTTCTTCCCCGCCGAAAGTGATGAAGAGCAGGGACCGCTGATTTGGACCAACCGGCTGACTGCTGAAGTATTCAGCGAGCTCAATCACGCCGGAAGACCCCGAAGCATTATCGTCGGCGCCGTTGTGAATGGCATGGACTTCCGGTACCATGGAATTGCTGTTGGGTCCGCCCCAGCCCAAATGGTCGTAATGACCGCCGATGATCAGATACTGATCTTTCAGATTTCCCCTGCCCGGAATTACGCCCGCCACATTTTGGGACTGACTGATGATCTTCCGCACCTGTGTGGACATGGAGGCTTTGCGTTTCAGTGAAAAACTATCGGGGCTCGGTTTGTCCTCGTCGTTGATCCGTTTCTGGATCGCCATGAGATCACTCGATCCGCTTTCAGCAAGCCATTGTTCTATAACGGTTCTTTTCACGTGAATCGCAGGAATGCCCACATCCGCATTATCTCCTCTGGTTTCGATGGTCCTCAGTTCGTCCGCGTCATTGTCGTCCAGGGGACCCGTCACGAAAATTACAGCTATGGCTCCCTTTTCTCTGGCAATGACTGCTTTTTTCCGCAGGGAGGAATAACTGAAAAATTTACCTGTGTGGTCATTCCCCTCGGGCGAATACTGGAGAATGATCACAATCTTACCGGAGACATCGATATTCTCGTAATCATTATAATTGAGACTGGGTGCTACGATGCCATATCCGGCAAAAACCACTTCAGCTTCAACATTGTCTGAGGCGGAAAACCCTAAAGTCTTAAAATGAAAATCATAAGTGAACGGCGCCTGGATGCCCTCAAACGAAAGGCGGTTGTTATTGCCGGGTTCCGCGCCGGAAACAAATTCAAAATCCTGGAAATAATCCTCTCCGATGGGCTGCAGGCCATATTCTTTAAACCGTGCGGCTATGTATCGGGCGGACAGCAATTCAAATTTTGAACCGGCTCTGCGTCCTTCCATCTTATCGTCAGCGAAAACCTGCAGATGGGTTTTCAGGTCTTTGGCAGTAATTTGCGGCGAGGTTTTGGGCAGATGGTTACACGCCCAGATCAGCAGGAAAAGCAACAAAAATTTAAATCTCATTCCACCTCCGTTATTCCATCGAACAGGTTTTAAAATTAGTTTCAGCCGGCAGATGAAGGGGTACTTTAAATTGTGTATAAGTTTTAACAGGCTTTGGTAAGTTCCCCTCAAGTCAGGCTGCCGATCCAGAAAGAATCCCGGCCAAATTCCGGGAATCCTTTCATTCTACCTGCTGGGAAATTACGACTAAATCCTCTGTGATTCAGAATCGTTTACGGAGATGAGATAAAGTTTTATTTTCGCCAGGTTTTAAAAGAAAGATCTTCAGGAAGAAAAAGCTGATATTCTCCATCAGCCCGACGACAAATCACAAAACCGGTTCTTGTTTATGGCTGTGTTGAAAATAACTTCCACCCTGGCATACCGAATAA
>JAADGM010000103.1 GCA_013152375.1 FCB group bacterium
TCCGTTGATAACCATCCACAGAAACGGACATTCTATTCACTAAGGATGCTGGTTCATTCCGGCATTGGGTCACCTGCCGTTAATGATCAGGTCCACTATGGCTACAATGTCAATCACATTCAATTCCCCGTCGCCGTTATAATCCCCGGCCCAGTGCTGATAGTCGGTTCCCGTGACCTGACCTATAATAATGCCCACTGCCAACACAATGTCGTTGACGTTAACCGATCCGTCCAGGTCCAGGTCCCCGGCCATACCATAGCAGCTGCCATCATCAAATCCGGCAGCCGGATTGTAATTATAGGCTGCGTTGTCCGTACAGCCGGGGATCAATCCGCCCTGTGGAATGAGATACCCGGGATAATGGTTATAATTGGTTGAAATTACAACTTCGTCTGCAATACCGCCCGATGAGGCTGCCTTGAGTATATAGCCGTTTGATTGGGGTGGTGAGGCCTGATTGTGAATACCCCCGGTGACACTCCAGCGTTGTAAACGATATGAGGTGCTGGCCGGCTGATCAGCCAGCAGCGGGCTGCCGGTCATCAGCAACAACCAAACCAGTACTGTTGTGTTAAAAACAGATGTATTTTTCTTAATGTTCATATGATCTCTCCGCATTTAACATTTCGTCCCTTTTTGGATCGTAGTTGATGCCCATGGATTCAGGCAGTCCATAGACCTCCGGGTTCAGGTATTTCCCCGCATCCCGGGGTATTTTATCCTCTTCCACCACCACCCGGTTGGCCTCGGCCACGAGATCGTGACGGATACCGGTCACCTGCCAGGAGACTTTCATGCCCTGTTCTCCTCCGGCAATGGTGAATTGATTATCCCTGATCTCTTCAGCGATGTACACCTGTGCGAAGCCTCCGATACAGGTCAGCTGATAGCGAAAGTCCCGGTTCAGGGCTTCAAGATAGTCCGGCAGCTGTACCACGGCTTTGCCATGAGCATCCAGGATAATATTACCGTTATACACATTCATCATATCGGGACTCTCAACAGCGGAATGGGTGAGATATTCGTTTTCCGGATCCAGGGGATGGTCGATGCGGTAGCCGTTGGCCCGGGTGTATAATGTACCGGTGATCCTGACATTACCATCAAAATAACCGGCATAGTTAGTTGCTCCTGCCCATGCATGCCCGTAAACACCGTAATTTGTACCGCTACCTCCACCTACACTACCTGTCAGACCGAAATAGGTACCGCTGCCGGTTGGGTATACAATTGCCCTTGCACCCATATACCCTCCACTGAAGACTCCTCCAAATCCATTCCCGTCTGTTTCTGAACTCCGTCCATAGACGCCATATCCATCGATGCCTGAACTCGTATTAACAAAACTTCCAGCTGCAGCATTCTCGTCTGTAGATCCATTAACGTCCAGAAGTGAGATCGGGTCAGAAACACCTATTCCCACATGTCCACCGGCATAAATATTATTGGGAGTATAGACACCCCAGGTATTATCACCCGTGTCTTTATATCCCAGGGAACCCCAGATATCAGTCATATGGTGATATCCCAGGACACCGCCGCTCTCGGCGAAATCCCCATATGTATAGCCCGCAACCCCGAAGGTGTAGTGATCACCCCAGTAATTGTAGCCCATGATGGCATTATTGGTTTGATAAGCTTCGAAGCCGCTGCCGGCAACTGTTGTTGTCCGTGTACGAAATCCAACGATGGCATTCCTGCCATCTGCTGCATCGTCGGTCTCTGTAAGTTGTGAGTAAAATGTTTCCCCGTTTTCACCGTAGATGTCCAGCTTTCTGGCAAGTCTCTCACGGCTGGAATCGTCTCCGGGCCTGGATGACTCCTCATCGCGACTGTTTTCGGTGATTGTCAGGGTTGTGCCGTTCTGGTACATGATGGAGTTGCCCAGGCTGCCGCTGCCCGTATAGCGCGGGATGTAATTGAGTGTACCGTCCACATCTGTCTCATTCACATAGCGGCCATCTCCGTAGGTCTGGTCAAAGGAGACGGCATCGGCATCCGCAATGATACCGGTACCAGCGCCCACGTTTAAATGGGCCTCACCTAAGGTTTCCCCTCCGGTGAGACCGTCATCAGCATATACGGCAGTGATATCACCAGCCCCCATACTGGCCAGTGTCTGCCAGCTGCCATTGCCAATTGCGTCGGATCGGAGCACCTTATTTACAGCAGCACCTGTGGGCATCTGCAGTCCGCTCACCCGGGCAGTACCGGCCACATCTAATCGGGCGGCGGGTGAGGTGGTTCCCACACCCAGTCTGTTCGTAGTATCATCGTAGTAAACAGCAGCACCGGCAGCGCTGCCGGCGTTATTATAAATCAGCTGCCCGTCACTGCCACCCACAGGTCCAGGGGGTCCCTGCACGCCTTGGGGACCCTGCGGCCCGGCAGGTCCGGTATCACCCTGGGGGCCCACGGGGCCGGGATTGGCAGCCACAAGGGCGAAAGGTACACTGGCCAGGCGTGTGCGCGGAGACATCTCATCCTCGCCTTCCACAGCCAGACCAATCCAGCGGTCAGGCGAGTCAAACAGACTCTCAGGCAGGGGCGTCACTGAACCCAGCAGTACATGGAAAAGACCATCTGTGACCGCCACCGGGTTTTGGGTCTCGCTCCAGAGTAGGGTCCCATCTGTCTCTGATGAGTAAATCCCAAATGTCAAACTCACGGTACCCTCCACCGGTAGCCCGTCTGTGTCGGTGAGGCTTCCTTGATAATCTATGACATTGGGGACAGTTTGGGTAAGACCAAGTGAACATACCATACAAAAAAGGACAATTATTTTGAATGATGATTTGATCCTTGTTCGTTCAATCATAATTATTTTCCTCCGTCTATTTTAATTTTTATTGGAACTTGCAGATAGCAGTAAGTTGGATTTGCTCAACAGATCATTGATTTGTTTTTGCTGTTTCTCGATGGCATCTTTTTGATCCTCTATCAACTTTTGCTGTTCTTTGATCGCCTCAACCAGCAAGGCTGTGATTGGTGCATATTGTATGGAGTAATAGCCTTCATTCAACTCGACTACTTCCGGCAAGACATCGATGACATCCTGAGCAATAAAACCAATCTGATGACCCCGCGGATGATTTTGCGTATCCCTCCATTCAAAATCGACACCATCGAGAGCCAGCACCTTTTTAAGGGGGTGGCTGATATGATTGATGTTTTGTTTTAACCGTCTATCAGAGTCATTATACCAGGCGGTTGTTCCACCGGCATCTCCATTGACGAACAGGGTACGGGTGGGGGCAGTAGTACCAATCCCAACCTGCTGAGCGCTGGTGAATGTGATCACGTCCGTTAGATTCACCGGGTCTGATTCTTTACCTGTGGAAAAAATCAGATCCGCATAATCGTTAGGGACGGGATTCCGCCGGATCATCCAGGTGTATTTGTTGGCACTGTTTTTAAATCGGATCCCTTGTTTCAACGAGTTATCACTGACCTGAAGAGTTATGCCTTCCAAATCGGATTCAGAATAAACATGCAGATCATTGTCCGGAGAACCCATATTAATACCTAAATTCCCATTTTTTAAGATCGATAATGCGTTGTGACGATTATTTTCATCCGAACCATTTCCCACCTCAAATAATGGATCGCTGTCAATCCAATTGCTGTAACTTCCCCCTCCTAAATTATATCTTCCACAGGCTAGGGAAGCCTTGGAGGCTGCCAGAGTGAATAAACCCAGTGAAGTGGATTGTGAACCAGAGGCAACAGAATTATAACCGAAAGCTGTTGACACATAACCGGAAGCGAGGGATCCGAAGCCGGCAGCGATTGTGCTATTTCCACTGGCGGCAGCATTGCCAAAGGCTACTGATCTCGATCCGATATCTGAATCAAGTAATGATGTGGTAAACCCAGCTCTTAATGCGGCCTTTCTGGGATACCATAAAAACAATGCGGAATTTGTTATATTTGCTGGAAGCGAACCCCCGGTGTTTTCAATGCCTTTTGCGAGTATTCCTCCATCTTCTTCGATATGTAACTTAAACTCAGGGGTGCTGGTCCCTATCCCCATGTTACCTGCTGCATTGTCATAATAAATTTCCGCGCCGGTTGTATTCCCTCCGCTATTGTATAATATCTGTCCGTCCGTTCCTCCAACTGGTCCGGGCTCGCCCTGCGGTCCTAAACAATCAAGAGCGTTACATACTTGATCGCCATTCATATCCTCAGCAGGCTGACAGGAATTATTTCCGTTCAGATCCCAGCAGTGAAGACCATCCTGTCCAGGGGCACCCGGAAGACCTTGTTCACCCTGAGGTCCCTGTGGACCAGTGGGACCCGCATCACCTTGCAGTCCTGGAGGACCGACAGGTCCGGGTTCCCCTTGGGGACCTTGTGGCCCGGGTACTCCCTGAGATCCTTGCGGCCCTGCACAATCAAACGCATCGCAGACCTGGTCACCATTCGTATCTTCAGCCGATTGGCAGGAATTGTCACCATTCAAATCCCAGCAGTGGAGCCCGTCCGCTCCTGCTGCGCCCTGCGGTCCGGTACTACCCTGTGGACCCGCTGGCCCCTGCTCACCCTGGGGTCCCACCGGGCCGGGATTGGCGGCCACCAGGGCGAAGGGTACACTGGCCAGGCGTGTGCGCGGAGACATCTCCTCCTCGCCGTCCACAGCCAGACCGATCCAGCGGTCAGGCGAGTCAAACAGACTCTCAGGCAGGGGTGTCACCGAACCCAGCAGTACATGGAAAAGACCATCGGTTACAACTACCGGGTTTTGGGTCTCACTCCAGAGGGCGGACCCGCCCGATTCAGTGCTATAAACGGCAAAGCTGATGGAAAGACTGCCTGCGACGGGTTCTCCAGCCGGGTTTGTGAGTGAACCCTGATAGTCTATCAACGATGGCACGGCCTGGGCCGTCAGGGTTGTAAGAAATAATGTGATGAGTATAGATATGGTTCGTAATGCTCTCATGGGATCTCCTTCTTGAGGGGGAATCAAAGTATCCGGTTGAGATTCTCACAGGTGAGTGGTTTAATGGATTATTATGACATATATACCTTAAAACAATTTACAATGTACTTTCAGTAACGGATGGCTGATACTGCCGTAAAATTACTACATTTCCTGCCACACTGCAAAGAGAGACCGGTTACTCCCGGCTGCCCGGGTGTTAGTCCGCATACGTCCAAAACGTTTATGGGGCCTAAAATATATACTAATAAATCAGTATATCTTGTCCTAAATAATGGAGATAAGATATGGATAGCTATTGGGAAACGAGATTACGATGGGCTACTGAAGTTAGTTCAAGAATTAAATCCAGATTAATTAATAGAGTTGAGTAACATCAAATACAGAGGGCAAACCGATAGTGGATATTCTGAATTCATAAAATATATCATTTTAACTACCGTCACAATTTGCTCACCCTGCAGTACAGAACTTTATCGTCGCTTTTGTGAAGACTGCCTTTTCCGGTGAAGCCAGGACTTGAAAGTCATGAGATCAGCTTTGCAGGAATTCAGAGATTGCAGATTCCGAACAACCCTGTAATTGAGATGTATAAAGGTTATAAATTTCAGGCGCAGAAGCATTAAAAAATGCTAATGAAAGGTCCTGATTAATGGAAAAATGTTATGAATATCTGGGTTGCACAAAGCGTGATTGTATCATGTTTGAGTCGCAAGATGGAAAAAGATGCTGGGAAGTTGCAGGTACTTTATGCAATCATCCCGGTATCGAGTATCTTCAGAAAAAACCCTGGGCTTCCAAGCTCGAGCTTTGTGAACATTCTTCCTGTCTGTATCTTTTATACATAAGGAAAAATATAAATCTATAAGTTCACATCCCGTGAGGATGTCTGCCTTTTCTATCTCAAATCAGGTTCCTCTAAAACTATTCTTTTGTTGATGAATTTCGATAAGGCTGCTCCGGCTCATCTGAATTTTCTCCAATAGTGAATTTCTTCTGCTATGGAACTTTCCCCTCCTGCCGCTAAATTCACCCCCCAAAATGTCGAATTATTTAAGCAAGATCAACTTCAATAAATTACATCTTAAACTGCTCGGGACCCTTTCCGGCCTTTTTATTGTAACCGTCTTCTCCCTGCTCACCATGATTTTTTCATTTGAAGTGGACTGCATCCAACCCGGCAGGAGCTTCGAAATCCCAAGAGGTTCAACGGTAAATGATGTAGCTGAACTGCTGGTTGAAGAATCCTGTGTTCCCAATAAATTACTTTTCATCGCCGCCATGCGTCTTTCGTTCAAAGAAAAAAATATCAAAGCCGGCCGATATACACTGAAGGGCATTAAGACGCTTCACCAGCTAATCCGGATGATAACCTCCCCCAGTGCCTATCGTATAAAGGTTACTACCCTCGAAGGCTGGACCCTGGAGCAGGTCGCTTCAAAGCTGGAGGAAAAGCTGGAGATCGACAAAAAGCAGTTCCTCGGGCTTTGCCGGGATCATAACTTCGTCTCATCTTTGGGGATTGATGCCCCCAGCCTGGAGGGGTTTCTTTTTCCGGACACCTATATTTTTCTCTCGACCTATACCGATGAAAATATTATCGAGATCATGGTCAATCAGTTCTATTCCGTCTATGAAAAGAAAGTCGCCCAATTTGCAAAGTCCACCGGCCTGAGCCGGTTGGAGATCGTGACCCTGGCATCCATAATTCAGGGTGAGTCAATTTATGAGGACGAAATGCCCACAGTTTCGTCGGTGTATTATAATCGATTAAAAAAGAAGATGAAACTGCAGGCCGATCCGACGATCCAGTATCTGCTGCCAAAACGCAAGCGCAGACTGTACTCGAAAGATCTGCAGATTGATTCTCCATATAATACCTATCTTTATCCGGGACTTCCACCGGGTCCCATTAATAATCCGGGCCAGGCAGCTCTGGTAGCGGCGGCCAACCCTGCCGAAACGGACTTTCTGTATTTTGTGGCCAACGGGCAGGGTCGGCATATTTTTTCCCGTACCAACCAGGAGCATATCAATGCAAAAAACAGTGTTAATCGGAAGTGAGCCGTCAGTTAAAAAGGAAAGCTATTGTTTAATCTCGACAAATTGAACCCTCAACAGCGGGAAGCAGTTACATCTCTGGGCGGACCCGTCCTTGTATTCGCCGGAGCAGGCAGCGGCAAGACACGGGTGCTAACCTATAAAATTGCCTATCTGGTCACGGAAGTGGGGCTGCCTCCGGAAAATATCCTGGCAGTGACCTTTACCAATAAGGCAGCCAATGAAATGAAAGAACGAGTACAATACCTGCTGCAGGGTATCGACACCAGTCGGATGAACGTAGGGACATTTCATTCAATATCCGCCAGACTCCTGCGCAGAGAGATCCATCGTATCGGTTATACGCCGGATTTTACGATTTATGATCAGGCGGACTCCCGCACGCTGGTCAAGCAGGTTATTACCGGGCTGAACCTTGACCTCAAACAATATGATCCCGGCGGGATCCAGAGCACGATCAGCCGATTGAAAAATAACCTGGAATCCCCCGACTCTTTCAGGGAGGCCAACGCAGGTTACAGGGACGAAATCATTGCCAATATATTTCAGCAGTATCAGGAAACGCTGAAAAACAACAACGCAGTCGATTTTGACGATCTGTTATTGCTGCCACTGGTGATCTTTGAAAACTTTCCGGAGCGCAAACAGGTTTACCAGCAGCAATTCCAGTACGTCCTGGTAGATGAATATCAGGACACCAACCGTCCCCAGTTTGAATTTATTCACGCTCTTTCCTGTGAACGCCGTGAGATCTGTGTAGTGGGAGATGATGACCAGTCCATTTATGGCTGGAGGGGGGCGGACATCCGTAATATTCTGGATTTTGAAGAGGCATTTGGAGAATCAAAACTCATCAAGCTGGAGCAGAATTATCGCTCGACGAAGACAATCCTCGAAGCAGCCCATGCGGTGATCACAAAAAATGTACACCGGAAAGAGAAAAAATTATGGACCGAAAATCCGGAAGGGCGAAAAATAACGATTCTGGAAAATAACAGCGAACGACACGAAGCCAGAACCCTCGTATCCGCACTGCGCTGGGATGACGGAAGGCACTACGAGCTGAATGACCTGGTCGTGCTCTATCGAACCAATGCACAGAGCAGGTCTGGAAGACGAATTCCGTAAGAGCGGAATTCCTTATAGCATTGTAGGTGGTGTAAAATTTTATGACCGTAAAGAGATCAAGGATGTTCTGGCCTACCTGAAAGTGCTGGTCAATCCGCTGGACAGCATCAGTCTGGAGCGGATCATCAATTTTCCGCCTCGTAAACTTGGCAGAACAACACTTGATAAGCTGAGAACTCTCGCAGCGGCTGAAAAAATCCCGCTGTACGAGGCGATTCCGCAGGCAGCAAAGGCCGGAGCGGGTCTTCGCCAGCAAAAAGCACTGGCTGGATTTTATCACCTCATCAATGATTTGCGAAAACGCCTGCAGGAATATACTGCGGATGACCTGATCCGGCTGCTCATTGAGAAGCTAGAACTTGAGAATTATTATCTGGAACAGATCACAGAGGACGGGCTTGAGCGCTGGTCCAACATCAATGAACTGGTCGCCAGTATCACTGAATATCAGGAGAACAATCCGGAAAACGGAATCAAGGAATTTCTGGAAGAAGTATCACTGCTCACGGACATTGACCGCTGGAATGAAGCTACCCAGGCCGTGACCATGATGACACTGCACAGCGCGAAAGGACTGGAATTCCCGGTAGTTTTCATCGCCGGACTTGAGGAAGGGCTTTTTCCCCTGCAGCGCAGTTCAGACAGTGACAAAGAGCTGGAAGAGGAGCGCAGGTTATTTTATGTCGGCATCACCCGGGCCCGGGAAAAAGTTTACTTGTCATACGCCCGTACCCGCAGACGCTATGGGGGAGAGCCGCTGGATATGATCCCCTCCAGGTTTATCGGAGATATTCCTGAAGAATTATTAGAAGTTAAAATGAGAAAGACTTCACGACGTTTCACCGATGTAGATCATACCCGCAAAGTTTTTGTCCCCAACTCTCCCCGGGGGACGGGCGGCAAGGCATCCCGGTTGAAAGAGGGTGAGGTGGTCCTCCATAAAATATTTGGCAAAGGCAGAGTGCTGGAGGTGAGGGGTTCTGGCGACAGTGCTAAATTAACCATCTCTTTTACCGGTGGAATCGTTAAAAAATTCATCGCCAAATATGCAAATCTCCGCCGACTTACCAAATATTGAACTGCGCACACACAAAATGATAGAAGCCTCAGATGCAGTATTCGGGTCAGAAATCTCATGGATGCAATCATATGAAGATGTTGAACCGCTGCCTAAGCTGAAATTTTCAGATAACTGAAAATAATTGTATTTTTCAATTAAGAATAGTTGTTATATTTATGAGACTCAATCTCACAATAAAAAGGATAAGATGGATAAAGAACAACTCAAAGAAAATTTTGCCAGCGCCTTAAAACAGGAAAACCTGAAACGTACTCCTCAGAGATTTGCCATACTGGAAGAGTTGGTAAGTTCTGATGAACATCGTGAATGTACTGACATCTATTTTGCACTTCGGAACCAGGGGATCAGTGTCTCCAGGGCAACCGTTTACCGCACGATGGATATTCTCGTAAAGTATGATTTCGCCCGGAGGCTGGATATTGGTGATGGAATTGCCCGGTATGAATCAAAAGTAGGTATATCGCATCATGACCATCTGATCTGCCTTGAATGTGGAAAAATTATAGAATTTCTTAATCGTGACATTGAAAGCCTCCAGCAGTCAATCTGCAACGATTTTGATTTCGATATGATCAGACACACTCACCAGATCTTCGGCGTATGCCCTGACTGTAAATCAAAATAATGACCATCAACAATTTAAAACCCGGAGAAAAAGCGGCAATAGTGGGTTTTAATGGAGATCTGCAGCTGCAGGCGAGACTGGTCGAAATGGGACTTTTACCCGGTATTGAAATCCGTTTGGTAAAGGCGGCTCCACTATCAGGGCCTGTGGAATTAAAAGTTAGAGATTATTACATTTCTATCAGAAGGAAAGACGCCGGTAAAATTCAAGTCGCTCCGTTATGACAGAGCCCTCGGAACTGTCTGCCCCAATTGCGAAAGATGATCGTTGGATCGCGTTGGTGGGGAATCCCAATTGCGGTAAAACGGCAATCTTCAACCAGCTTACCGGTCTCAGTCAAAAGGTATCAAATTATCCCGGTGTAACGGTCGAGCGTAAAGTCGGCCAGGCCCGGCTTGGTACTGACTTACAGATCAAAGTGCTGGATTTACCCGGTAGTTACAGCATTGCGCCTGAATCTTTTGACGAGAGAATTGTCACAGAACAGGTGTTTGACTGGATATATGATTCGAAGAAACCGGATGTCATCATCAGTGTTGTGGATGCCACCAATTTAAGCCGAAACTTATTTCTCACCAGTCAGATGCTGGACCTTGAAATTCCCGTTATCATCGCTCTCAATATGATGGACCGCGTGAAGCGTAAACATCAGAAAATCAATATTGAGCTGCTGAAAGATAAATTGGGAGCGGCAGATATAATCCCCATGTCCGCAACTGAAAAATGGGGTGTGAAAGAACTGCGCGATTCGATTCGCCGTCAGATTGAACACCCGACACCATCTACACCGGAACTACCCTTCAGGATCATTGGATCTGTAAATGAGGTCCTGTCACCCCTTGCGGCGTCATTTGAAAAAGATTTTAAGTCCACTCCAAGACTGGCCTGGTCTCAGGCTTTACGGATAGTGGCGCACGAACCGGTTTTCGACATTTTTGTTCAAAAAGTCAGTGCGATGCAGCTTGGGACTCCTGAAAAGATTAAAGACTATCAGAACCTGCGGCAGAAAATAATTGCCAGACTGAAATCTTTGGGCATCAACGCACAGACCCTTGAAGCCTCGTATCGCTATGGCTGGTTGGATATTCTGCTGGCAGATGGAGAATCGCTCGTAATTGATAACATTGATGATCCCTCGCGCAGTGAACGGGTCGATAAGGTCCTGACACACCCTGTCTTCGGACCGATCATATTTCTGGGTATATTGTATTTCATTTTTCACTCGATCTTCAGTTGGGCGACACTCCCCATGAATCTGATCGACAGCGGAGTCCATGCGGTGGGCGACTTCATCATTACTAACATGCCTGCCGGGATACTCAAAGATCTGATCGTAGAAGGAATTGTCGGAGGTGTCGGTGCTATTCTCATTTTCCTGCCCCAGATCCTGATCCTGGTTTTTTTTCTTACCCTGTTGGAAGATTCCGGTTACATGTCGCGGGTGGCCTTTATGCTGGACCGATACATGACAAAGGTGGGTTTGCACGGGCGATCCATGTTACCGCTGATGACAGGGTATGCCTGCGCCATTCCGGGGATAATGGCCACCAGAACGATTGAAAGCTGGAAAGAAAGGCTCATAACAATTCTCATACTGCCACTGATGAGCTGTAGTGCCAGACTCCCGGTTTATACTCTGCTGATTGCTGCTTTTATTCCTGCAAAAACTGTTTTTGGATTTGTCGATTTGCAGGGATTCACCCTTGTTTTAATGTATTTTCTGGGGACGGTAACGGCCCTCCTTCTGGCGGTGGTTTTTGATAAATTCATAAAACTTGAAAGTACATCCTCATTTATTATGGAAATGCCTCCATACCGTGTTCCGATGATGCTTTCGGTAACCCGCCAGGTCTATAATCGCGGAAAAGCGTTTTTGCTGAATGCCGGGAAAATCATCATGACCATGTCGATTGTACTCTGGTTTCTGGTATATTTTCCCCGACCTGAAAGCAACCTCAATAATACCAGCCACATCGAGAACAGTTACGCCGGAAAGGTCGGACGTTTGATTGAACCGGTTATCAGCCCCCTTGGCTTTGACTGGAAAATAGGGGTTGGACTGCTCACCTCATTTGCAGCCAGAGAAGTTATGGTGAGCACACTGGCGACTATTTATAATGTGGAGGGCCGGGGAGAAGGAGTGATCAGTGTGTCTGAGGCTCTCAGAAGTGATACGGACCCTGAAACGGGACTGCCGCGGTATGGGATTCTCATGGCAATATCGCTGATGGTATATTATGTTTTTGCAGCACAGTGTATGGCAACATTTGCCATCGTCAGGGAAGAGACAAATTCGTGGAAATGGCCGCTGTTCATGGTTTTTTATATGACTTCGCTGGCCTATCTGAGTTCACTCATCGTCTATCAGGGCGGCAGGTTATTGGGGTTTTCCTGATGGATTTTCAGATAATTGCCGTTATCGTGGTGGTAATCTTCGCCATTGGTTATGTGATCAAAACCGTGATCAGACAATTTTCTTCATCAGAGGTTCATGCAGAATGTGAAAAATGCTGTACGTCAAAATCTGAGAAGAAAAAATAAAATTATTTTCATTCATTTTCTGCCAAAATCTCAACACTAAATTAATCGATGCTCCCAAAATATAGGGATGTTTTCTACCCATCAGAATTTTTGTATCAGTGTCAAATAAGGCCTGATAACCCTGATAATTTCTACGGATTTTGAAAAATCAAATAAAACTTTAAATTATCATTGCAGATATTTAGCGGGATTGATAATTTCTACGGCTGTTTTTTGCGTCAATAAATACGATACATTAAATTTTATTTAAATTTTTAACCTGTAGTATAACTAAAAAAGGAGAAATAGTTGATGAAACACATCAAAACCCCCCTACTAGCAATATTTTTGCTCACCTCAATAGCGACCCTTTCTTTCGCTCAATTTGCCAATTTGAGTTTTGGCGTCATCGATGAAGGTGCTCAGACGATTGAGATCTTAATGACGAACGATACTCCTGTTGCAGGAGTGCAATTCAATACGGCCGGTGCCACTTTTTCATTTGCCTCAGGCGGCTCAAGTGCTGAGAATGCCTGGATGGTCTCTGTGGGTGGAAGTGGAACTGTAATCGGTTTCACCTTCGGTATGGCCTACATACCGGCCACGGATGTCCCCGTTCCACTTATGTATTTACACTATACCGCTCTGCCAGGCCTGCTTGAAGATGTCATACTTAGTGCTGGTGTTGTTTCAGGTCCTCCCGGACAACCTGCATTGACCGTAACCTACGGGCCGTGCGATGATCCAATCAGTACTTATCTCACTGAAACCTGTGGCGGTGGACCCGGTTGTATGGATACGGCAGCCTGTAATTATGACCCTGCTGCCACTTCAGATGATGGTTCCTGTACGTACGATGACGGAACGGGCACCTGTTGCCTGCTGTCAGAACAGGACGAATGCGGCGTCTGTTACGGTCCCGGGATCCTGCCCGGAGAATGTGACTGTGTGGGCAACGTACTGGACTGTGCCGGTGACTGCGGCGGAACCGCTGTAGAAGATAATTGCGGTACCTGCGACAGTGATCCTACCAATGACTGTGTTCAGGACTGTAATGGTGACTGGGGCGGAACTGCCGTGGAAGATATGTGCGGTACTTGCGACAGTGATCCCACCAATGACTGCGTTCAGGACTGTAATGGTGACTGGGGCGGAACTGCCGTGGAAGATATGTGCGGTACCTGCGACAGTGATCCCACCAATGACTGTGTTCAGGACTGTAACGGTGACTGGGGCGGAACTGCCGT
>JAADGM010000098.1 GCA_013152375.1 FCB group bacterium
AAACCATTTATTTTCCTGCGTTTTTTTGTGACTTTTTTCGTTAAACTGAAAAGGAGATTTTTGTGAGGAAATATCTTAACTATCTGATTAGCATATTATTGTTATCCCTGATGTATGCCAGCGAACCTTTCAGCGTGGCCAACCGGGCTGAAGGTGTGACGCAAATTAATTTTTCGATGGGCGACTTTTCGATTGAGAATGTTGAGGGTTACCAACGGCTGACGGCTGACGGTGCCGGAACCACCGTAGAGGAAGGCCTGCCTGAATTGCCTGTTTACACGACATTGTTCCAGATGGAGCCGGGGTTCACCTATACGGCGGATTATAACGTTGTCGAATCCCATGTGATCAGCGATGTGACCATTTATCCCTTTCAGGATGCCCTGAGAGAAAGATCAGACTCCATGGTAAGTCTCCGGGACGAAGGCTTCTACGATTCCAGCGATATTTTTCCGTCAGATCATCTGACGGTGACGGGACCGGTCGTGATGCGCAATCTTGAACTCTTGAGTTTGAGCTTAGTCCCCTTCAGTTACAATGCCGGCACCCGGGAACTGGAAGTGTACGATTCGGTGACCATCACCGTGTCTCAGTCCGGTACAAGGGATCTGACACTGGCAAACCAAATGCCCCGTTCACGGGTTTTCGAGACCCTGTATGGCTCGCTGGTTGTGAATTATGAACCGTCGGACCGTGAAGAAGATTATCAGGCGCCGGCCATCCTGTACGTCTGCGGCGGGGGCAGCAACGGAGCCATTTCTCACCCGGCCTTCCAGGCTCTGGTGGAATGGCGGCACAAAAACGGTTACATCGTTTATACGGCCAGTACCGATGAGACCGGGTCCAGCAACAATCAGATCAAAAACTATATTCAGGATGCCTACGAAACCTTTGATCCGCCGCCGGAGTATGTAGGGCTGGTGGGTGACTCAAACGGTTCATTTGCAATTCCGGCCTTCTCGATGAACGGCGGTGACAGCGATCATCCCTACACACAGCTCGACGGCGGCGATCTGCTGCCGGAAGTGATGGTGGGCAGATTATCCGTGGCCGGTGCGACGGATCTGACGGTTGTGATCAGCAAGACCCTCGACTATGAACGTGCTGATTACATGGGCAATAACTGGTTTGAGAAAGCCGCCCTCGTAGGCGACCCCTCCAGCTCCGGCATCTCAACCATTATCACCAACCAGTACATCGAAAATATCATGACGAATTTCGGCATGGAAGATGTACGCACGCGCTTTTCCGGCGGATTTTCAAGCTGGATGCAGAATCAGCTGAATGAAGGGATCGGTTATTTTAATTACCGCGGCTATATCGGAACTTCGGGTTTCAGCTGCTCAAATATCAACAATGCCAACAACGGACAGATGACCCCCTTCGTCACCTTCATCACCTGCGGTACCGGGAATTTCGCATCAGACTGGGGTGGACAATCCATTACGGAATGTTTCATACGGGCCGGTTCCGTAAACAATCCCAAGGGCGGCGTGGCGGCAATCGGAACTGCAACGTCAAGTACGCATACGGCCCCCAATAATATCGTTGATATGGGAATTTATGACGGCATTTTCTCAAAAGGTATCGAAACTGCTGCCGGCGGTCTCTTTGCAGGCAAGCTGGCGCTTTACAACACGTACCCGTCCAACCCGGCCAATATCACCAGTAAATTCACGGGGTGGAACAACCTCATGGGGGATCCGGCCCTGCGTATCTGGACGGATACTCCCACGATCATGAATGCTGATTACGCCAGTGAGATCGGTGCCGGTTCCAACTATCTGGAAGTGATCGTCACCGATGACAGCGGTAATCCGGTGGAAGGGGCCCTCGTCACGGCGGTCAACGATGATGACAGCATCTTCAATAGTGTGCTCACCGATGCGGACGGTTCGGCAATCGTGTCCTTTGATCCCGCTGCAACCGGGCAGGTGGACCTGACGGTGAATAAACGCAATTACAGACCCATAGAAGGGCAGTTCACCATAGAAACTTCCGGTCCCGAAGTAAATCTGGACCCGGCAGCTCTGTCCGTTGATGATTCAGCCGGTAACGGTGACGGCCTGATCAATCCCGGTGAAACAGTGGTCGTAACGGTACCGCTTGAAAATTTCGGCAGCGAAACAGCTGATGGTGTCCAGGCCTGGCTGGAAACCACCTCCGAAAATGTCACCATCGTCAGCCCGACGCTGGATTACGGCACGCTGGACCCGGGCGCTTCAGCCGGTGCAGACTTTGAAATAGCCATCGATGCCGATGCTGTGGATCTTGAGGCGCTGGGGATTTTTATGCAGATCACGGATTCAGCCGGCAACACCTGGTCCTCACTGCTGCCCCTGACGCTGCACGGCGGCAATCTGATCATATCAGCGTATCATGTGGTCAGCGGTTATCTCAATCACGGCAATACTGCTGAAATCTCAATTGAGCTGAAGAACCAGGGCTCGGTGAATTTGACGGATGTAACCGCCGAGGTAGTTTATATTCCCACCATTCTTGAAATCTCGAACGGCTCTCTCACCTGGGGAGACCTGAATGCGGGTGCCAGTGTGACGTCTGAAAATGCTTTTACTGTGGCCAGCAGCGGAGACATCATCAACGGCAGTATTTTTTCCGTTGAGGTCCATCTTCAGAGCGCTGAGGGATATGACAGAATTGTGTATTTGCAGTTGCAGGTGGGCGAAGCAACCGTCAACGAACCCATGGGCCCTGACAGTTATGGATATTTCATTTACGGCAGTGAAGATATGGGCTATAATCTGGCGCTCCCCTACAGCTGGCAGGAGATCGATCCTGACCATGGCGGAAACGGCACCAGTCTGAACATGACCGATAACGGAGATGGTAATCCCACCAGTCAGCAGACGGCTCATGTGACTCTGCCCTTCACTTTTTCGTACTATGGTGTGGACTATGACGAGATCTCGGTTTCCACCAACGGCTGGATCGGTTTTGGGGATACCGACATGCGTTCCTTCAGGAATTATCCCATTCCGGGAGCCGGCGGACCCTCACCCATGCTGGCGGTTTTCTGGGATGATCTCAAAACCTCCGGCGGCGGCCAGGTCTATAAATACATCAATGCGGATGAAGGCTATGTGATCATCGAATGGTCCGATATGCACACCTATGATGAAAACAGTCCCGAGACCTTCCAGGCCATCCTGTATGATTCGCTGACTCCTACGGGAGACGGTGAAATCCTGCTGCAATATAAGGAATTCAACAATACAACCGACGGTGATTTCGGAGGCTATACCCCTCACCACGGCGGTTATGCTACCATCGGCACGGAAAATCATCTGGGCAATGTGGGTCTGGAATATACTTTCAACAATGAATGGGCTCCTGCAGCCATGGAACTTAGCGATGAGACGGCCCTCTTCATAACGACGCAAATGCCAATGGCGCTCATGCTGGGTGATGTGAATCAGGACGGTGAGATTGATGTGAACGATATCGTTCTCGCCGTTAATTATACATTGAATATTTCGGAGTTGTCACCTCTGGAGACTTACATCGCCGACCTGAATCAGGATGGAAATGTGAATATTCTGGATGTGATCCTGATGATCAACGCGATCCTTAACGGGTGAACGGTTTCACCCCCTGAAAATTTGCCCCGGTTGGTTTACCTTCCGGGGCATTTTTTTATCACTTTGCTGAACGCGGCTTTGAGTTCAGGAATTACATAGAGATACAAACAAAACATTATCCTGCAAATGAGGGTCTTGTTAATTTCACGGGTCAATCCTTACAGTTTATGTCAAAATCAAAAAGGAGTTATCCGTGTCCGTACACAACCTTTACAGAACTGTCCTGTTCCTGTTTTTCCTGAATTTTGCTTTCCCGGCGTCTCATTTTTCCGTTATCGAAAAGACGGAAGGAGAGACAAGGATAAGCTTTAGCCTGGGGGCTTATTCCACCGAAGAAGTTGAAGGAATGACCCGTTTTTTCGCGGCGGATGCGGGGTACACCAGTCAGGCGGGCCTGCCTGAATTGATGGTTTACAGTCTGCTCTATCAGATGCAGCCGGGTATCGCCTATGAAGCGACCTTCGAGGTCGTCCATTCGACGATCCTGTCCGATATTACCGTCTATCCTATGCAGGACCTTAAAAAGGACCGCAGCGACAATGCCATTCAGGTAATGGACGATTCCTTTTATTCATCCGGACGCAGTTACCCGGAAAATAATCTTCGGGTTTTAACGCCCAAAATCATGCGCAACCTTGAGCTCCTGCCTGTCAGTGTTGTGCCTTTCAAATATCACGCGGACAGCCATGAACTTGAAGTGTACGATGAAATTGAGATCAGCATATTCGAGTCCGGAACCCGGGAGATCACCGCAGCCAATGAGATGCCGCGCTCCAGGGTTTTCGAGCAGCTCTACGCCTCGCTGATCGTCAACTACGAGGCGTCCGATCGTGAAGAAGATTATCAGGCCCCGGCAATACTGTACATCTGCGGCGGCGGTTCGAGCGGTGCCATTACCCTGCCTGCGTTTCAGGCGCTGAAAGATTGGCGGCATCAACGGGGGTATGTGGTTTATACCGCCAGTACGGATGAAACGGGCAGTTCCAATAGTGATATCAAAAATTACATTCAGGACGCCTACGAGACTTTCGATCCGCCGCCGGAATACGTGGCTCTCGTGGGGGATGTGGGCGGTTCATTTAACATTCCTGCCTACTCGGTGAGCGGCGGCGACAGTGATCATCCCTACACACAGCTCGCCGGGGATGATCTGCTGCCGGAGGTGCTCATCGGCCGGATCTCGGTAAACAGCGCTACGGAGATGTCCATCGTGGCCAGCAAGACGCTTAATTATGAAAAAGCGGTTTATCTTGAGAATAACTGGCTCGAGAGAATAGCACTGGTAGGTGATCCGACACATTCCGGGCTTTCTGTGATCAACACCAATATGTATATTGCAGAACTGGCTGATAATTTTGGTTATGAAGAAATTAATGAAAATTATTCAGGGGGCTATGCCAGCTGGATGGAGAATCAGCTTGAATCCGGTTTAGCCTATTTCAATTATCGCGGCTATATCGGTACCAGCGGATTCAGCTGCGCGAACATAAATAACGCCAACAACGGAGATATGACCCCCTTCGTCACTTTCATCACCTGTGCCACAGGGAGCTTTGGCTGGGGTGAGGCTATCTCGGAATGTTTTCTCCGGGCGGGAACGGTGAACAACCCCAAAGGGGGTGTGGCTGCCATCGGTACAGCAACGGCCAGCACCCACACGGCTCCCAACAATATCGTGGATATGGGGGTCTATGACGGTATATTTTCGCAAGGACTTGAGACGGGTGCAGGCGCGCTCTTTGCCGGGAAATTGGCCTTGTATAAAACCTATCCTGACAATCCCAGCGGGCTCACCAGTGAGTTTACCGGCTGGAACAATCTCATGGGAGATCCGGCGGTGACGCTGTGGACCGATACACCCATTCCCCTGACTGCCGATTATCCTGCTACCATCGGACTGGGAACCAATTATCTGCCCATCACGGTAACCACCGACGGGGGAGACCCGATTGACAAGGCTCTGGTCACTTTGGTAACGACCAACGATGAGGTCTTCACCTCGGTTTACACAGACAGTTTCGGGATGGCAGATATCGCCATTACTCCCGGTTACACGGGCAATATCACGGTGACTGTGACCAAACGGAATTATATCCCGATTGAAGGTGAAGTGACCGTCACCAATGACGGTCCTGCCGTCAATTTTTCGGGGACCGGCCTCGGCATCAATGATTCTGCAGGCGATGGAAACGGCCTGGCAAACCCGGGAGAAACGCTGATCCTCGAGATACCGCTCATCAATTTCGGTACGGAGTCTGCAAACGGCGTGCAGGCCTGGCTGGATTCTGATTCAGAATTGATCTCTTTCGACAACACTCCCCTCGAATTGGGCGATTTCGATCCCGGAGCTGAAAGTACAGCGGAGTTTGAACTCACCATTGCCCCTCAGGCTCCCGATATGGCGGAACTTGGTCTCACACTGCAGATTTTCGATCTGGCAGGCGACAGCTGGTTTTCATCGCTGCCGCTGGAGATTCATGGCGGGAGGCTGCTGTTTCAAGAGTATGCCGTCACCAGCGGAACTCTGTTTCATGGCAACACGGCAGAGATTTCCGTCGAGCTTAACAATTCAGGATCCATTGGTTTAAGCGGTGTAACCGCCGAAGTCGTGTATGTACCCAACAGTCTTGAAATCCAGAACGGGTTTCTGGAGTGGGGTGATATTCCTGCCGGTGAAACGGTCAATTCAGAGAACAGCTTTACGGTGATCATAAGCCCGGATATTATTAACGGCAGTGTCCTCCCGGTTGAGCTCCTGCTTGAGAGCGAGGACGGCTATGCGGATGTGGTCTATTTACCCCTGCAGGTGGGCGAAACCTCCGTCAACGAACCCCTGGGGCCGGATGAACACGGTTATTACATTTACGGCACTGAAGACCTGGGCTACAACCTGGCACTGCCATATGATTGGCAGGAGATTGACCCTGATTTCGGCGGTTCAGGGACAAGTCTGGAAATGAACGATCTGGGCGAGGGCAGTCCCCTCAGCCAAAGCTCGGCCCATGTTGATCTGCCCTTTACATTTACGTTCTACGGCATTGATTATGATGAGATAACGGTGAGTACCAATGGCTGGATCGGGTTCGGCTATAACGACCTGACCACCTTCAGGAATTATCATATTCCCGGTGCGGGGGGACCTTCGCCGATGCTGGCAGTTTTCTGGGACGATCTCAAAACTACCCAAAGCGGCCAGGTTTACAAATATATCAATGCAGAGGAGGGCTATGTGATCATCGAGTGGTCAGGGCTCCACTCCAGCTATCCCGACAACCCACAGACCTTTCAGGCGATTCTGTACGATTCAGATACGATCACCGGTGATGATGAAATTCTGCTGCAGTACAACGTTTTCAATAATACGACGGTGGGGGATTACAGCAGTTATACACCGCATCATGGCTGTTATTCCACCATCGGAATAAAGAACGAGTTGGGGAATATGGGGCTGGAATATACTTTCGATAACGAATATCCCCCGGCCGCCCAGGAGCTGACGGATGGATCGGCGCTGTTCATTACGACCCGCCTGCCCATGGCGCTGATGATGGGTGATGTAAACCAGGACGGTGAACTGAATATACTGGATATCATACAGACGGTGAATTACATCATTCATGTGACGACCTTCGAACCGCTGCAAACCTATCTGGCAAATATGAATGGAGATGATTCAGTAAATATTCTGGACGTGATCATCATGATCAATAATATCCTGGACTGACAATCGATAATATTTCCGGAAAAACGCCCCGGGTGGAAAACCATTCGGGGCGTTTTCTGATTTGGGGTCAGCGGACAGCAATAAACCGGCAGGGCATATTGACCAGTATTGCCGGAGTCTGGTAATTTCACGCGTTGGTGAGAAAAGGTATTGTGAGTTTTCAGAGAAATACGTGAACATCAACCAAGTTGAAACCCAAAATTAGGAAGAAATATTCGTGAAAAAACAAAATACAACGACCCGCACTTTCATCGCAGTCCTGTTGTTCATCGCCGCTGCCGCCACTTTGGTTCCGATATCTTCCGCCCGCGAAACCAGTCTGCTGGGCTATAAATCCCTTTGCTCTTTTGCACCCATCAGTACTTTATTTTTGGCAGGACTGGGCGCGCTGATCCTTTATTATTCCAGGAAAAACCAGGGCCGATAGGCTTTACTTAAATCCCGGGCAGACGGTATGGCGGTCAAATCCGCCGGACCGGTTCTGTCCTTTTTTTGGAGGCTTATTTCCGTTTGGCCATATCCCGAGCCCTCAATTCTTTGCGCAGGATCTTTCCCACAGTTGATTTGGGCAGTTCACTGGTAAATTCCACTTCGATAGGCCATTTGTACTTGGC
>JAADGM010000005.1 GCA_013152375.1 FCB group bacterium
GTAAACCCGATATAGATTTTATCAAATTTCCGGGAATAAAGTGCGTAGACTGTGTACTTCATAATTGTTATTAAAAAGGGTCAGACCCGTTCCGGTCTAACCCTTTATTTGTAGCGGGGGCAAGATTTGAACTTGCGACCTTTGGGTTATGAGCCCAACGAGCTACCAGACTGCTCCACCCCGCGTCAGTTACTAATTTTTAAGTTGCTAAAAAGCAGGCAAATTTAGAACGCTATTACTGCTTGAGACAACTTGAAAGCATCTTCAATCCGTTTTTTTTGGCTGCAATGTACCGGAGCTTTTTTCACGCATCAGCATTTTAAATTCAGCTTCATTAACGCAATTTATTTTGATTTGCACCTCGACCTGTTCACCAAATGATCGATGAACTATTTTACCGGAAATTTGCCGGATGATACTTTCAACCAGTGGCTGCTGCTCGTATCGGTAGGTGAGAGTATAGACTACCGAAGGAACCCAGAGCCGCTTTGGCACTTTACCTACAGCTTCGGCTGCAGTTGTTCCGTAGGCTTCGATAAGTCCCGGGATACCGAGCTTGGTGCCCCCGTAATATCTGATGACGAAGATAAGGGTATTGATCAGGCTTTCGCGGCGCAGCACATTCAGGATGGGGCGGCCGGCACTCCCGCCCGGTTCACCTCCATCGGTGGAAAACTCATCCATCCGGCCTTCAGTCATCAGACGATAAGCATAGCAGATATGAGTTGCATCGCTGAAGATTTCCTGAAGTGTGTGCAGGTGCTGCTTAATGTCCGGGAGGTTCGCCGCCTGGTAGGCACGACCATAGAATCGGGAGCCCTTCGTGCGGAACTCACTGACGCCTTCTCCGGACAGGGTAAACTGTTTTGGCATCAGTTCAGAATAAGGATCTTTTGGGTCCTGTATTCCGAACCGGAATACCACAGGCGAATGAAGTAAACTCCGCTTGCTATTCGGTTGACCCCCAGTGTTTTGCTGTAAACCACCTGTCTGCCCTGAACCAGCGGCGCAATGGGAAATGTCAATATTCGCTGCCCCAGAACATTGATCAACTCAATCCGGGGACGAGTGTAATCCATCCGGCAGTCCAAGACGAGCCCAAAATTTGAATAATGATTCAAATTCAGCGGGTTGGGGTAAACCGAAAGGATGCTATTTTTCTGCACATCTTCTCCCGCCGGCCAGGTAACCACGATGAGCGTGTCGGAAGGTGTAGAAGTCCCCACGTCGTTAGCCGCCCGTACGAAATAGGCATAGGTCGTATTGGGTGCTATCGTTGAATCCACAAAAAGCGTATCCAGAGTGGATCCCAGATTCACATCATCCCGATAAATATCGTAAGTCAGATTATCACCCGGTCCGGGTGAGGGCAGCCAGGAAATGGTGATCTGATCGTTACGCACGATGCCCATGAGATCGTGGGGCGGGAGTGGCGCGAAATAAGGTGTTACATCCACCGAAACCGTCTCGGTCTGCGTCGCATGGGCATACAGAAAATGAATTTCATCATTGACCTCAATTACACCGGAGGTCAGGAATCCGGAAGCCGTATAAATGTCATCCGTTTCATCAGAAGTCCCCACAACGACGACACGGCCGACAAAATCATCCGGCTGACTGGCTGCTTCTATAACAGCCTCATTGGCGGTGCTGCTGTAGAGGCGAAAGGATTTCAAATCAAGGGATATGCTGTTGATATTTAAATCGAAACTTGTATGACTGATCAGTGGGGTCTCGTAGGTAGTCAGGGGTGAGATATCGGCCTGGTCGGGATAATAGTAAAAATTTTCGTTAATGCCGTTGAAAAGATTCCTGCTGTTAAAATCAACCCAGGCTTCGGCTAGAGAGATACTGTAATTCCCCGAGAGTACTGTTTTCATGGCAGCGAGCGCATTGTGTCCCGTATCCCGGAAATCCTCCCAAATTCGTCTCATGATTGTACTGCCGGTTTCATCGGTCACATTTTCAATCATCCGTACGAGATAGTGCCCGAACAGAGCAATGCTGTAGCCATCGGTGTCGTCGATATTCTGATCCGGGTCGGCAAAGTAGTCATTAACCCAGTAAAGATAATCATCACCATCGGGGACGATCACATCTTCGATCCAGGTGGAGGACATTTCAAAAAAGAAACGGTTAAAAGCGATCGTGGTCTCATAACCCAACTGCACGGCATGAAAAAATTCGTGGGCCACCGTGAGTCGCATGGTGTTGATCCCGGGGATGTAATATCCTTCGGAAAAATCATTGTCGATCTCCAGATAAGAGGAACCGTTAGCCCCCTCAAGTGTTGTGAGACCATAGGCTCCGGGACCCCTGTTGGCCACGAAAATATCGTAGATACCATCACTGTCGGCAGGTTCAGGGTCATATCCCATGACTTCCAGCAGGACCTGGCGGGCAGAATCGGCGATGACACCTACTTCGTCGATATAGTCAGGGACACCGTTAAGATCAGAATCCGTCTGATCCGGGGCGTCCGGGCCTGAAAGGTCGAAATGCACCTGGAAGTGACCTGACGGAGACAGGGCACTGGTTTCGGTTTCCGGGCGTGTAAAACGCGTGCCCTGTTGATAGGCAAGTACAGCCTCGGCAAACCCACATTTTTCTGGGGGTGTTCCATAGCTTAGACCAAGAGTTAGTCCAATAAAGAATACAATTCGAAGCATTATTTTTTCCTGAATGAAATTTTAATGGGTGTTCCCCTGAATCCAAAGGTACTTCTGAGCTGGTTCTCAAGATAACGCCGGTAAGAGGTGGGGAATAGTTCGGGGAAATTTGAAAAGAAGGCGAAGATAGGCGGCGAATGATGAACCTGTGTTCCATATTTGATTTTGAGGTTTTTAGCTTTGACGGCAGGAGGCGGATATTTGGCCGTTGCCTGAGAGAGAAAAGTATTGATGGCCGATGTGGAGAGCTTGCGGGTATATTCATCATAAACTTTCAGGGCTTCTTCCATGACCTTCCAGACCCGCTGGTTATTCGTCACGGAAGTGTACACCAAAGGATAATGTTCGATAGATTTAAAAAAATACTGCAGGTTCTGTGTATAATCTTTCACCGTTGAATTATCCTTTTTGACCGTATCCCATTTGTTCACCACAAGAATCAGCCCCTTGCCTTTATCGATGACAAATCGGGCTATATCCCGGTCCTGGTTTCCGAAACCTTTGGCGGCATCCAGCATCACGACAGCAATATCACAATCGTCGATTACACGGTTGGTGCGTACGGTGCTGTAAAACTCGATCGAGTCCCCGATCTTGGCTTTTCGCCGCAAACCGGCAGTGTCGATAATGCGGAATGTCCGTCCAAAATAATTCAAGTAGGAGTCGATTGAATCCCGCGTAGTTCCGGCAATATCCGTCACGATGGCTTTCTCCTCTTTCAAAAGAGCGTTCATGAAGGAAGATTTACCCACATTGGGCATGCCTACGAGGGCAAGGCTGATGACATTATCAGTTTTGGGTTTTGCCGGTTGATAATCCTTCAAAGCATGGGCGATCCTTTCCAGAAGGTCACCCACATTACGGCCGCTGATGGCAGAGATACTCATGGGGTCCCCCAGCCCCAGCTCGTAAAATTGATAGACCAGGTCGTCGTGCGCCTGATCCTCAATTTTATTGATGACCAGGAAAAAGGGCTTCTCAGACCGCAATAAGAGTTCTGCCAGGACCCTGTCACTGGACGTCAATTCACTTTTGCCGTCAACCATGAGCAGGAGCAAATCGGCTTCTTCGGTGGCAATTTCAGCCTGCAGCCTTACGGCTTTCTCAATTACGTCCTCTGAATCGGGCAGATAGCCTCCCGTATCAATTACATTATAGCGGCGCCCCGCCCATTCCAGCACACCGTTGATCCTATCCCTGGTGACACCTTCTACCGGTGATACGATGGACTGCTGTTGACCGATGAGCCTGTTAAAGAGAGTGGATTTCCCTACATTGGGGCGGCCCAGAATGGCGATGGTTGGATCAGCCAACGATACTCCTTTCAAATATTTCTGCAATACTGTCATCACTAACCAGAAAGGGGACTCCCAGTTGAGCTGACATATCCTCCAGGGTCATGTCATCCAGCGTGCGAGTGCCCTCGTCATTGATGATTCGTTTAGTACACCATACCGCCTGCCCCAACTGTCGTCCTGTCAATTGAGCCACGATATCCCGACCGGTAAGCAGGCCGGTGACGGTGACTGACCGCCCCATAAAGTCATTGTCAATGGGAATTATGTTAACCTTCAAATTCTGTATTTTGTTTAAGTATGTTCCTATTTCACGTTGAAAGACATCATTTACAAGCCTGCCGGTGATGATTGTGAATTCAGTATCAATATCAAGGGACACCGGGAGCTCATCCTTCTCCTTTTCAAATTTTGCCAGGAAGTGTGACACTTGTCCAACCCCGTTCTCCACCAGATCATACGGCTGATAAAATTCCTCGGGCGGGAAAGGCAAACCTGCCAGAATATACCATTCATCAGATAGAAAAAGAAAATGTGAACCGTCAACGGGATATCGGTTCTGCAATCCCGATAACAAGTCGGTCATCATCACCGCATATTCAGGCGTAACCGAAGATAATTCCATCAAACCCCGGCGATGTCCGGTGAGTCCCACCGGAACGATGGAAACGGATTTCAACAGTGGCGAAAATCCGTACAGATCATCCAATGTTTTTTGCAGATAGTCGCCGTCGTTTACATGCGGAATGAGAACGATTTGAGTGTGCAGTTCGATCTGATGATCCGTGAGGAATTTGATTTTCTCCAGCAAATGGTCGTCTTTGCCGTAAAGAAACAGTTTTTGCCGTAATTCCCTGTCCGTCACATGCACGGAAATATACAGGGGTGACAGACGCTGGTCCACAATCCGCTGCAGATCATTCTGTCCCATGTTCGTCATGGTAATATAATGGCCATGCAGGTAGGACAGACGGTAATCACCATCCCTGAAATACAGGGTTTTGCGCATATCCGGCGGATTCTGGTCCACGAAACAAAAGACACAATTGTTTGCGCAGCTGCGGACCTTCAAATCTTCAAATTCCACACCCAGCAGGTCATCGTAATCCTTTTCAATATCGAACACCTGCCGCTTACCCGCCATTTCGACTTCAATAGAAAGGTTCTTTTCCGTAAACCGAAAACGATAATCCAGAACGTCCCGGACACGGGTCCCGTTAATTTTCAGGAGCCTGTCCCCGGGCTGGAGTCCAAGTTCTGCCCCGAGACAGTTGTCTTCTACGCTGATTATTCTCATCTATCCGGAATTTACCCTTAATTAAAAGTTAAATTTACAGGGAAAACCCCATGGCGGGCACAGTGGAGTTTAACAGAACAAACCCTGAAGCAAAAAAAAACGGGGCTTACGCCCCGCCTGTAAAGGAGAATTGTCAATTGGTCTATAATCCGTCTACACCGGGCGAGACGAGCTGGTTAATTTCCCGCCGCTTGCGGTGTTGCAGTCCATTCGGTTTTTAACGCCGTCGTGCGATACAGGATATCCGGTTTCATATCCCCGGGAGTTTCACGGTTAATTTGCGACTTCCGGTTTCGGCAGATTGAAAATATCGTTTATTGCCTGCTGAAAGGATTCTTTCGGCAGAGCCCCGGTAGCCATCTGCGGTTTGCCGTCCACTGGAACAAAAAGCAGAGAGGGGATACTGCGAATGCCAAATGCTCCGGCCAGTTCCTGCTCTTCTTCTGTGTTGACTTTATAGATGCGCAGCTTGCCTTTGTATTCTTCTGATAGTTCCTCAAGGACAGGACCCACCATCCGGCAGGGTGCGCACCACTCCGCCCAAAAATCGATAATACAGGGCACATCGCCCTCATAGTGCCAATCTTTGTTTTTTTCATAATTAAAGACTTTTTCCAGAAAGTCCTGTTTCGTAATCTTCTCGGTCATTTTTTACTCCAATTTATTCGTTTTAGTACTTGGAGGAACGTTACAGATAAAGGTTACAAAATAGTGAAGAGCAAATTTTTAGATCAGATAATATCAGCGGCAATCCGCCTGCTGCTTTCTGTTGCGATCGCGGATGAGAAACTGGAAGATGAAGAGCTCAACATCATCCGGGATATTGTAATCGATTTTTTTAATCTCGATGAACAGACCGCCTTGCAATATATGGCAAAAGCCAAAGAGGAACTCGCCACCGAAACGGACCTGTTTGAAGATGGCGAACTGCTAAATAATCATTTTAGCTATACCGATAAAATTGACTTCATCCGATGCGTGTTTGAGGTGGGCTTTGCAGATCATGAATTACACTACATGGAAAATTACACCATCAAGAAAATCGCAAATATTCTGAATATTGAACACCGGGACCTGATTGAAGCCAAGATAGAAGTCAGGAGTTGGGAATCCTGAAGCCTGAGACTATAATTCCACCAACGGGAGAGTTATAGCCGGTATTACTGTCGGGGTTCATAATCCAGATAGTTTTCCAGAGGATCTTCGGCAGTAGTCTGCAGGGATTGAATATAATCGATGACCGGCTGCCGCCAATGAATGCTTGTCTCGTAGGGATCCGGGTCGTAATCGGAAAAACCGTCGAAGGTTGAATAGATATAATCCGTAGTCAAAACGGTATAAACCGAATCCGGATAAATTGGTGTACCATCTGAAAGATAGTACCCATCGATTTTCGTCATGCCTCCTACCACCAGATCACCCTCCAGACTCATAATTTGGCTGCCGGAAAGGTCAAGCTGTACGATGAAGTTTTCAAATGGCAGGATACCTACCCACGATTCAAGCGTAATATCTCCTGCCAGCAGATCCTGCCGGATACCGCCCGTATTGGTCATGGCAATGTCGGCGGGGTATGCCCACAACCAGGCATCCGTAATCAGATTATACATCGGATCTGAATGACGAAGCAGGTCGTTCTCAACATAGCCAATCACGCTAGCGAGATCATCTGTCAGACGAGTCTGCCATTCGGCGACAATCTGAGCAACTTCGGGATCGGTATGACTCCAATCATTGGGAACTACGGAGAGTTCCATGTTTACCACGGTGTCAGTATTGTCGTTAAAAGTAAGGGCGGCCTTTCCGTAATTACGCAGGTAAGAGCCGCTCTCAAGAATTCCCACATCGTTCACGGTTTCCGTTACAGCCTCATGGCAATGACCGCCACCGATAAGAGCTATCCCCAGACTTGCCAGGGTGGGAGCAAGAGCCTCCATGTCATACTTACAGAGATGAGAAATGACGATGAGAAGCTCTGCGCCTTCAGATTTGACCTGGGGGACGATTTCCTCCAGAGCCGTTTCGTAGTCGATAAAGTCCAGCCCGGCCACATTTTCAGGGAAATTGATATCGTCTGCGGACATGGTCGTCAAACCGATGATGCCAACTATGATCTGGTTGATCTCCACAAGTGTGTAAGGCAGTGCGTAAGCGGTCAGCTCTCCGGTGGTTTCATCCCTCATGTTTGCAGAAAGAAAGGGGAAGTTCGCCTGTTCGGCACGCTCCAGCAGCCCAGCCTGTCCAAAGTCGAATTCGTGGTTCCCGACTGCCGCCGCCGAGTAATTCATGGCATTCATGATCTCAGTCATGGACTCCCCCTGAAACCAGGTTGAAATAGCAGGACCGGTCCACATATCACCGCCGCTCAAAATGAGGAACGGGCCATCTTCAGAATAGCCCTCCACATCGCGCCACTGGCCCACCATTTCTGCGGCACCTCCGGAATCGCCGTCATGAACCATCCAGCCATGTTCATCATTAGTGTAAAAAATGGTCAGTTCCCTGACCACATCAGAAGTGGAGTCCTCTGCGGAAGGTCCGTTACAGGTGCTGCCTGTGTTCAGCAAAAAAATGGCTGAAGCAGCCAGGACAATAATTTTTAATTTCATGAGATCCCTTTATTTTTTGAGTGACAATCCGTCCAGTCACTCAGCCGTTAAA
>JAADGM010000076.1 GCA_013152375.1 FCB group bacterium
CATATTGATATTTACCATAACTGTTACTATCCTCAAAATCATCGCCACCTCCATACAGAAATTCCTGGAAGTGGTTCTACTGGGCTGGCTTAACCGGCTCCTTGGATTGCTTCTCGGTATTCTGAAGGGGCTGCTGGTCATCAGCCTCTTTATATTTATGATGCAGTCCTTCCCGAGAGCAGCCAAATTGCATGAGCGGATGGATCACGATTCATATCTGTACCATGTCTGCCGGTCCCTGAAAGATTGGGCAATTACCGCCATTGCCAGCAATCCGAACTATGAGCATTACAAGGACACCCTGCAAGAGAAAATTAAGGAAAAAAACATACAAGCGCTCCTTAATGATGTACAGTGAAAGCGAGGATCGCCGTCATAATTATATGTTCAACATACTACGGTTTGGCGTCCTGAATTGGGTATCGAAAGTGTGAAATCCACTGATAGTCAGTCATCCGGCTCAACCCAGAATTCACTCTTCAAAGACCTCCGCTTTGACATTATACAGGAAAAACTCGCCTGTTATTGCCATTGCCCGCGGACTGAAGACCTTATCTCAGGATTAACACCCTCAACCCGGCTTGAAGCCATATTGGACATCCACAATCGAAGCGGGGCCATTCTTGCCGTTCTGCAGAAAGGGGATCCTGTTCCCCTTGAACAGATCCCGGATATTTCCGCCTGGTCGGATCTGCTAAGAATTGAAGGGAATGTGTTGCCTGCAGACCATTTTTTTGAATTGAAAAGGCTGCTGGAGATATCGGGTACCGTTAAACAATTCTGTAAACGACAGGAGCTGACGCCATGGCGTGAGCCGGCCGCCGAACTTCTGGAGTTCAAAATTGGTATTGAGGAAATAGACAGGATATTCGATGATGAACATAAAGTTCGTTCTTCTGCCAGTGCTGATCTCAAAAGAATTCGCAGAGCCATTGAAGCGCTTCAGGTTTCTATCCAGAAACGGATGCAGGAAATATTTACACAGGCGGCCACGAACAACTGGCTTCACGGTGATAAGATCGTCTTTCGGGACGGACGCCTTGCCCTTCCCTGTACCCCAACGCATAAACGCAAAATTAAGGGGGTTGTGCTGGGACGATCAGCCACCGGTCAGACTGTGTTCGTGGAACCTCTGGAGATAATAGAAAAAAATAACGAACTGGCCTCACTCCAGGCTGAAGAAAAAGCAGAAGTGTATCGGATTATGAGGGCCCTCACCGCATTTTTCAAACCCTATACCGACGACATTGGGCATTCTTTCCAGATACTCCTGCAATTCGATTTACACTATTGTCTGGCCGCTTTCGCAAAACAGTTCGATTGTGTCAAACCTGAATTTACCGCAGACGATATCATCGTGATCCGGCAGGGGCGAAACCCGCAGCTTGCCCTCACAGGTCGAACCGTGATACCGCTCGATCTTGACCTGAGCATTGATCAGCGCATATTGCTGCTTTCTGGTCCAAATGCCGGAGGGAAAACTGTCGTTCTCAAGACCCTGGGACTTTTTGCTCTCATGGCGCAGTGCGGGATTTTTCTTCCGGCAGACAAAGTCATTCTTCCCGTTTTTGATCATATTTTAGTAGATATCGGCGACCAGCAGTCTGTGGAAAATGATCTCTCCACTTTTTCAGCACATATACGGAACGTCAATGATATTCTTTCGGTTTCAACAGAACGCACACTGGTGCTGATTGATGAGCTGGGTACGGGGACGGACCCTGATGCCGGAGCCGCCCTGTCCAGGGCTGTTTTAGAGCGATTTCTCAAGCTTCGCAGCAGGGTGATCGCCACATCGCATCTCGGACAATTGAAGGTCTGGGCACATGAAACTGCCGGAGTGGTCAATGGCGGGATGAAATTTGACCCGGATCTGCTGGCTCCAACCTATGAATTGAACCTCGGGATTCCCGGCAGCAGTTATGCTTTAGAGATCTCCCAGAGAACCGGTCTGGAAAAATCTGTAATTCGCCGGGCGAGAGAACTGGTGGGTGATTCATCGGTAAAACTGGAAAACCTGTTGGGAGAGTTGGAAAAGGAACATTTACGCGTTCATAAGCTGCAGGAAACTTTATCCGCCAGAGAATCGGTAATCAGAGACAAAGAGTTGAGGATCTCCGCGCGCGAGCAAGAGATCAATGAAAAATTCAACCGCGCCAGGGCAGAAGCTGCTAATATCGCCCGGCAGATCGTCGAAAATGCCCGGCGGGATACCGAAAATCTGGTTGAGAATATTAAATCCAGGAACGCCGACCATCAATCTGTGAAAAAGGCAAAAAAGACTCTCACAACGAAAATTACACGCCTGAAGAAGAAAATAGAAAAATTTGAAGAGCGGCCGGCGGACCCGATTCCAAGGGCAGAGGCCGTTAAGGGAGCTCCAGTCAGAATCTCGCACCTGGGGGAAGAAGGAATTATTCTGCAGCCTCCCGACAAACAGGATAATGTTCTGGTGAGCATCAATGGCATCCGCATCAGGCTGAAACTGAACCAATTGTCTAAACCGCGGAAAAAACCAAAAAAACGACCCAAGGGGAATTTATCCGGTAACCATGCGGTTGCACCCCCGGCAGGGTTCCGGCTTGATCTCAGAGGGAAAAGAGTTGACGAAGCATTGTCAGAGGTTACCCGCTTTCTGGACCGGGCACTGCTGGCAGGTTTACCCTCCGTACAAATTCTCCATGGAAAAGGAACCGGCGCCTTGCAGGAAGCGGTACAGGAATACCTGGCAACCTGTTCTTTCGTTGATTCTTATGTCTTTGCCAGACCGGAACAGGGCGGGGCAGGTATTACGGTAGTGGATTTTAAGTAATGGCCCGAATTTCCGAACAATCCGTTGAACAGGTCCGCAATGCAGCCGACATCGTTGATGTAGTCTCCGGATATGTTCAATTAAAACGAAAAGGCCGTAATTTTTTTGGCCTTTGCCCTTTTCACAGCGAAAAAACAGGGTCCTTTTCGGTTAATGAGCAAAAACAGATCTTCCACTGTTTTGGATGTGGTGTTGGCGGCGGTGTAATAAATTTCATTATGCAAATCGAAAAACTCGAGTTTGTCGAGGCTGTTCAATTTCTTGCCGATCGCTTCAATATACAACTGGATATTACCGGCGGCGGGAGACCGAGAGAGCTGATCTCACAACTAAGGGATATCCATGAATTTGCGGTCAGGCATTTCCAGGCTAATCTGAAAACACCTCAAGGGAAGGGGGTCCTGAAGTATTTTGAGGAGAGAGGACTTTCCCACAAGACGATCAGTGAGTTTCGCCTCGGCTACAGTCAGGAGGGGTGGAGCAACCTGCTTGACCTCATGAGAGCCGAGAAATTTACCGCTGAAGCAATGAGTCAGAGCGGACTGTTTATTTCTGGAGATAAGGGCTATTTTGACCGGTTCAGGGGACGAATCATGTTTCCTTTGCAGAATACTCAGGGGAAGATCGTCGGGTTTGCCGGTAGGATTTTCAAGGGTGATGACCCTGCAAAATATGTAAACTCACCCGAAACCCCACTCTATCATAAAAGCCGCATTCTATACGGACTCTGGGCTTCAAAGCCCTATATCCGGGAAGCAGACCCGGTGATCGTTGTGGAGGGGTATATGGATTTTCTTCAACTTTTTCAGGCAGGTATTCATAACCTCGTCGCCGTTTCCGGCACGGCATTTACTGATGGCCACGCCCGGGAGTTGAGAAAATATTCCCGAAAAATCGCCCTGGCTTACGATGGTGACAAGGCCGGCATCTCTGCAGCTGTTCGAGCCGGCTATGTACTGCTGCGGAACGGATTGAACCCATCGATCGTTGAGATGCCCGGGGATGTTGATCCTGATGACTGGGTCAAACAGGCCGGACCTGAGCCAATCCTTGAAGCCGTAGAAAAAGCCGTGGACCTGCTGCGCTTCCAGTATGCAAGGGCCGCCGGTGACAAGTCCGACCCGGCTTTCAATGCCGGTTTTGTAAAAACCGTTCTGCAGGAATTATCACTTTTTGAAGATCAGATACTCAGAGAACTTTATGTCAAAAGGCTTGCAGAGATTACCGGCCTTAAGGAGAATACGCTCTTCAGGTCACTCGAAGATCTGCTCCGCCGCCGAGAACAGCGCATGCCTCAGGTGAATGACAAGGTCAAGACTGAAACATTGCTGAAAGCAGACTCACCTGCCCGCCTGAAACTGGAGGACGAACTGCTGCAGCTTTGTTTTTCCGAAAATCATGAGATCAGGAAACTGATTTATGATCATCTGAAGAAGGAGTGGTTTGCTTCTCAATCCAGCCGGCGGATATTTGACGCGGTTTTCATCCACTTGCCTTCTGCCGGAACTCCGGATGTCAATACCATCTTTGACGCGCTGGACGATGACGCCGACCGCCGCAGATTGTCGGCCCTGCTCATGGAAATTGACAAAATCTCAATGACTGTTGTCGTTGTAAAAGATTGTCTGATCCGACTTGAGAAAAAATATATCGATGCGCAGCTCGATGCAAAACGCCAACAGTTGAAATCAGTCACCTCCGGAACCGTTGAATTCAGCCAGCTGCTGACAGAAATGGACCTGTTGCAGAGAATGAAAAAAAATGTGGGCAAATTGTATTCGTGATCCCATCCGGCTGCTGCGGTCTATCAATCATTTCTATATTTTCCGTAAAGATTAGTCTCACTGAATTTCCCTCATTAGTTAACATCCGGTTGTCTCGAATACAAAATTGACCCTATCCTTATTTTTTTCTTTTAACCCTGTAAGTGTTTTGATTCCATGCGGATTCAATGCGGAACCGAAGTGACGGGAAAAAATCCTATGAACTATATGTTGTAAATTATTATATTCTTGCGAATAAATAAGCGTCCAAGTTCCGGAAACGCTGTATATTTAAATTTATTATCAATAAACAATAAGGAGGAGATTAATATGAAAATAACCAGTAGTATGATCGTAGCATTAATGCTCATGGCATCAGGCCTGTTTGCAGGAACCATCACCGGGACGGTGACCGGTGAGGGCGGACAAATACTCGACGGAGCTAATGTGACGATTGAAGGGACCAGCCACGGAACTGCTACAGATTCAAAAGGGAATTATACCATTCTGGGGGTTGCTTCCGGCAGTTACACGATTACCGTATCCTACATCGGATACGAGCCAGCCAGCAGATCCGTTACGATAGGGCCGGGTAAGGCAACTGTGAATTTTTCACTGACAGTTAGTACAGTCTCGGCAAAGGCTGTCTCTGTTATAGGATCCCGGTTTGCCCACACTGCCGAAGAACAGGCTGTTCCGGTGGATGTATTCACAGAAGTGGATATCCGCAATGCCGGGTTTACTGAAACCGCACAGATCATTCAGGCGCTCGCACCGTCTTTTAATATGCCCAGGACCAGTATTACAGATGGTTCCGATACTGTCCGTCCCATGACTTTGCGCGGTCTGAGCTCGGGGCAGGTGCTGGTGCTTGTGAACGGGAAGAGACGCCACACAACCGCACTGGTGCACGTAAATAACAGTCCCAGCCGGGGTGATACGGGTGTTGATTTAAATGCTATTCCTTCTGCCGCAATTCAGCGGATCGAAGTTCTCCGGGATGGCGCAGCTGCACAATACGGTTCCGATGCCATCGCGGGTGTAATCAATATCATTCTCAAATCAGGCGATAGCGGCGGATCATTGAGCTACTACAAGGGTCAAAATAATCATAAAATTGAAGCTTTGCCCAATGGCTATGATCTATATGGTTTCAAGTATGGAACCGAGGACACTCCTTATACCTGGAATCCTACTACTGAGACCAGTTATTCCAGAGATGATGATGGTAACCCTCATGCCATAGTCACCAGCAGCGATCCTTATACAACCAATGACGGTCAGGTTCTGCAGGTGCAAATGACGCGTGGCTTTAAGTTGGGAGCATCAGGATCGTTTCTGATCGCCGGTGAATACCGCGGACGCGGAGATGCCAATCGTGTGGGTTTCGAGGGGGAACAATATTATGAGCCTAACTCTGATTTCTGGAGTGACGATGAGGCCGAATCCCAACGCTTACAGCCCGGAAGTAACTGGTACATTGATCCATTCCGGATGCAATGGGGTGATATGGCTCAACAGAATGCCGGAGTAATGTTCAATGCTGAACTGCCTTTACAAGAAAGAAATTATTACGCTTTCGGTGGATATACCCTTCGCAGGGGTGACACCGGTTGTTACTCCCGTCAGCCTGACCAGCCTAACAAGGTCTGGCTCAGTGCTAATCCTACGGGTTTTGTACCGCATATTCAGCCCCTTGTTACAGACCTCTCGCTATCAATGGGTGTTAAGGGAGTGTTCGGTCAGTGGGCTTATGACCTGAGCAATGTTTATGGGAAAAATGATTTCCACTTTTTCATGAATAGCACCAACGCCTCCTTTGGTCCCGAGGCTCTCCGTGAATACAACATTGGTGGTTTTTGGTTTGATCAAAACACTACCAATCTCGATGCAACCACCACAATGGGCAAAATAAACCTGGCAGTGGGCGTTGAACACCGCAACGAATCTTACCGGATCTATTCAGGCGATAATGATTCCTATTCAAATGGTCAGGCTGGGTCGAATACTGCAGGATGGGATTCTGTCGATGAAAATGGAGATCCTGTAAATGAGAATACTGCAGATGCAAGTGGTGGATGTCAATGCTTCAGCGGCTTCAAACCTTCCAATGAAGCGGCCACGCGCAATGCGAACCGGAGTGTTTTTGGCGCCTATGCCGATGCTGAGTATGAATTGATGTCAAATTTCCGACTGGGAATCGCCGGACGGTTTGAGAACTATAAAGATGATGAGCACAAATGGAATAATTTCAGTACTAAGCTGACAGCCCGGTATAAATTGACAGACGGGATTATCCTTAGGGGAGGAGTAAGCACTGGTTTCCGTGCCCCGGCTCTGGCGCAGGCCTATCAGGCTAAGATCGCCACCAACTTCCTGCCTGATCCAATTACCGGAGAGACTGTTGCCTTCGAAGTGGGTACATTCCCCACAAGCCACCCTTTCTCTCAGGCTTTGGGTGCTGTCGATCTGAAACCAGAAACCTCAACCAATCTCAGTGCCGGTACATCGCTTAACTTTGGCGGCTTGCAGATCAATATTGATCTTTACAATGTCAAGATCAAAGACCGCATCGTGCTGACAGGGACTTTTGAAGCCAAGACCATCGATGACGGCGGAAATGAATTGACCCAAAAAGTGTACGACCTTTTGCAAGCATCCGGTGAGACCAATGCAACGGGCGGCCGCTTCTTTACCAATGCCGTGGATACTAAAACGAATGGAATTGACCTGACAGCGGCATACAATGTAGATCTTGGATCAATGGGAAATATTGACCTGACCCTGGGATACAACAAGACCAAAACGACAGTAGAAGAAGTAAGGGTTCCAACAGGTTTATCCGACCCGACAGTCCTGGAGCTCGCTCAGACCAAAACGTTTGACAACCGCGAGCGTCGGACCATGGAAACGGCTCAGCCTGAAGATAATCTGATTCTGACTGCCAAATGGTCATCCAACAGTCCGCTGGGAATCTCGGGTACTTTGCACCGATTTGGTAAATTCAGCAGTCGCTATGAGTTCGACAAAGGAACTCCTGATGAACGCCCCCAATGGTTCTCGGCTAAGACAATCCTCGATCTAGAGGCCCTTTACGATTTGGGAGCGATCACTCTAGGTATCGGAGCTAAAAATATCACGGACGAGATGCCGGATAAAATTCTCATGCCGGGCAGGGCTAATGACGGCGCTTTTGTTTATCCGAATTTTTCACCTAACGGGATGAACGGTCGATTCTTTTTTGTAAAGATGGACTATAATTTTTAGTAACACCCTAATAAATTGAAGGGGACGGCGGTGGACCAATT
>JAADGM010000083.1 GCA_013152375.1 FCB group bacterium
TTTTTCGGGAAAAGAAAGTCAGAGAACCGCTGAAAAGGATCCCGGCAGGATTGTCATTGATGAAGTCGCCGGTATGTGGCTGACACTGTTGATCATCCCCCGTGAACTATCGCTTTTTATTCTTGGCTTTTTACTCTTCCGTCTTCTGGACATCACCAAACCCTGGATTATCAACCGGGTCCAAAAGCTTAAGAATGGCTATGGAATCATGGCAGATGATGTCTTAGCCGGTTTCATTTCGTGGGTTGTACTTTTGACCTTCATTCAACTGTCATGACCGCCTGCATTATTACCATCGGGGATGAGCTTCTCCAGGGGTTTACAACTGATACAAACTCCGCCTGGATTGGGCAGACCCTGTTGCCATATGGAATTTCAATCCGCCGGAGGATAACGATCCCGGATGATGCAGAGGCGATCGTTACGACTGTATCACAGGCTCTGCAAACCGGATATACTTTCATCTTCGTGACAGGAGGATTGGGGCCAACGCGGGACGATATCACGAAAGCCGCCCTCAAAACAATTTTCGATGCAGATGAATATTTTGACGAAGAATATTACCGGCAGCTCACTGAAAGATTTGCAAAAAGGGACTTTAAAATTCCATCCCTGAACCGATCACAGGCCCAGCTCCTCACCAATTGTGAGCATATCCCGAACCGTATCGGGACTGCCCTGGGCATGCGGTTTACGCACGGAGAAAGCTCCGTTTTTGCCCTGCCTGGTGTTCCTGCTGAAATGAAATCCATGATAATTGAAACGATCCTCCCCAAATATTTACCTCACCAAACTTTTGAGCGGATTGTCACCCTGCAAACCACCGGCATTCCAGAGAGTAAATTGGCGGAAGATGTCCGGGATATTCTCGATAATTATGCTCAGGACTTCGGTTTTGCCTTTCTCCCCCACCACACCGGGGTGAATTTGAGAATCCGACAGAAACCCGGGACACCAGATAGGGTCAAAGAAAAACTCATCCGTCAGTTAATTCAAAGAATGGGAAAGCATTATTTCGGCCGGGACGGAGAAACTCTGGAAAATGTTGTCGGGAAACTTTTGCTCAACGCCGGAAAAACGCTTTCGGTGGCAGAATCATGTACCGGTGGCCTCCTGTCGAAACGGCTCACGGACATTCCCGGCAGCTCCCGATATTTTTCAGGAGGAGTCGTTAGCTACAGCAATGATCTGAAGCGTGAATTGCTGGATGTTCCTGATGACCTGTTGACACGTTTCGGGGCTGTGAGCGAACCCGTCGCCAGGGCTATGGCAGAAGGCTGCAGAACCCGGACAGGCAGTGATTTCGCCCTCAGTATGACGGGGATATCCGGGCCTGACGGCGGTTCTGAAGAAAAACCTGTCGGGCTGGTATTTATTGCCTTAGCTTCCGGTTCCGAAACACGGGTGAAAAAAATGCATTTGATTCCCGAACGCACTCTGCATCGGGAGATGACGGTTGCTGCCGCTCTCGATCTGCTCAGGAGATTTCTGATGCGCACAAAAGAGGAAAAAAATCTCACATGACCGGAGAGAACACGAAAAGAACCTTTATCGCGATAAATATTCCCCGGGCAGTAGGCAAATTGATGCCCATGATCACTTCAGTAGTAAAAACGCCGCTGGCCGAAATCCGTTGGCTTTCCGGCTTTCATTTACACCTGACACTCCTGTTTCTGGGGAATATCGAAGCGGACCTGATCGCCGTTCTTTCAGAGAAACTTCGCAGAATCAATGCCGGCCCCAGAATTTCTGCCTCTATTGAAGGTACGGGCATTTTCCCCGACGAACACCACGCCAGAATTCTCTGGCTCGGCATGCGCAACGGGTCCGCGGAGCTCATCTCACTTCAGAAATCCATAACCCGGGCAGTGGCAGATATCTGTCCTCAAAACCCCCGTGACAGCTTTAAACCTCATATCACCATTGGAAGGGTCCGGCCGAAGGTTAAACCGGAGAGGATAGATTTTATTCCATTTCTAAACACGGTTTACAATCCGATCCATTTCACGATAAACGAATTTATTCTATACGAAAGCATCCTGACACCGGATGGCCCGCGATACACAGCTTTAGAAAAATTTCCTCTAATTCAGAACTCAAGAAAGGCATGAAATGGCAAAAGAAAATCAGAAAAACACTTCCATCGAACTGGCAATAACACAAATTGAAAGACAATTCGGGAAAGGTTCCATCATGCGTATGGGGGATGGTGTTGCAGTGAAGGCTGAATCCATCTCCACCGGTTCTATCTCTCTCGATGCCGCTATTGGGATCGGTGGTGTTCCCCGGGGGAGAGTCATCGAGATCTACGGTCCTGAATCCTCTGGCAAAACAACTCTCACGCTTCACATCGTAGCACAGGCACAAAAGACCGGAGGCTACGCTGCCTTCATCGATGCCGAACATGCCCTGGACCCCGGTTATGCCAAGAATCTCGGAGTTGATACGGAGAATCTGCTCATCTCACAGCCCGACACCGGCGAGCAGGCTCTCGAGATTTGCGAAACCCTGGTCCGCAGCGGCGCCCTGGACGTCATTGTAATTGACTCCGTGGCGGCTCTGGTCCCCAAAGCCGAACTGGACGGTGAAATGGGAGATAAACATGTGGGACTCCAGGCACGGCTCATGTCTCAGGCTCTGCGAAAATTGACCGGAACCGTTTCCAAATCCAACACTTCGGTCATTTTCATCAATCAGCTGCGCATGAAAATCGGCGTCATGTTCGGGAACCCTGAAACGACCACGGGTGGCAATGCCCTGAAATTTTACTCCTCCCTCCGTCTGGATATCCGCCGGATCAGTCAGATCAAAGAAGGCGACCGGGTCGTGGGCAGCCGAACCCGGGTAAGGGTCGTCAAGAATAAAATGGCCCCTCCTTTCAAAACCACGGAATTTGATATCATGTACGGTACAGGTATTTCTTATGAAGGAGATTTGCTGGACCTGGCCCTGAAAGCGGATGTGGTGGAAAAAACCGGTTCCTGGTTCTCTTACGGCCAGAATAAAATCGGACAGGGCCGGGAAAATGCAAAAAGATTTATCGTCGAAAATGACAAAATCAGAGAGGAAATTGAGAAAAAGGTCAAAGCCTTCCTGGGGATGGAGATAGAATAATACCGAACCGATTTCCCTTCAGCGGCCGTTTATTTTGAGCTTTAATTACCGGAAATTCCGTCCAGCTATTTCTTATTGGAGATTCACCAACTTTGTCATACTGGTTACTCTTCTGGTAATACCGTGTTTAGGAGAGACTTTCGACCATGCTTTCTGGCTGATGGATTCCGCTCTGGTAGAGATGAACATGTCTCACGGGGATCTCTGGCTGCCATGGGATGCCGTTCCCGATGATGCACAACGGCTGTCCATCGTCAAAGAGACTTTCGCCAATCCTCCTGGAATTGCATTCCTTACCGAACAATATGCAGACAGTCTCAATGCCGACCCTGCAGCTTTTCTCGGTAATATGCGGGAGGTAATTACCGACACGATCCTTTCTGGGCAAGCCCTTATGAAAATCCTGTCCCGGCCCGTCATACCCGCCGAGACACCGGCTCTTCCATTCTGGAAGGCGATACCGACTCAGGTTTGGGACAAGTTATATCAGGTTTTTGCCGCAAAGACCCCGGGAGAAAAAGAGACGACTTCGTCCGTGTTAAAAATCGTCTCCGCTTCGATGACTACTTCTGCCAGAATATCACAATATCTTGCCTCAGTGGATTCCACACTGTTGCAGCAGATCATAGCTCAGGCGGATTCTATGCTGCTCATGTCGGAGGATTCTCAGGAGATGTCTGTCTGGGACCTCAAAAAGAGCGAGTTGGAAAGTGAAAAAACAGCCACGGATTTTTTTGCGGCAACAGAAAATTTTGATCTGAATGAAATCCTGGTCCCTTCGCTGGATTTGTTTTCATTGATCTATTCCACCCTGGATTCAATCCGGCTGAAAAAGGAGATCAGGACCCGAACAGTGCACACGGATTATGGTGATATCCGTTTTGGCGGAACCGGTGACGATGTGCATGCCGGTGATTATCTGCTGATCATTGACTTTGGCGGCGATGACACTTACCTTCTTCCGGATCTTGATAAATCCGCAGCGCTCCGGCAGCCCGTGAGGATCATTATCGATACTGCCGGAGATGATCGGTATTTCGGGGGCGATTATGCTTTTGGGGGTGGTTTTTTCGGCACTTCGCTGCTCTTTGACAACAGCGGCAATGATTACTATGCCGCCGGCAATTTTGCTCTCGGCTCAGGTCTGTTCGGTGCCGGGATTCTCGTTGATATCGCCGGAAACGATCTGTACTCAGGCAAGACCTGTGTGGAGGGCAGCGGTGCTTTTGGCATCGGGTTATTGCTGGATGCTTCCGGCAGCGATCTGTACCGCAGCTATGCTCAGGCCCAGGGTTTCGGCTTCACGAGGGGATTCGGTGCCCTGGCCGATTATTCGGGAAATGATGTCTATGCCACGACCAGCCCCTTTCAGGACTTCCTGCGCTACGATACCCATTTTGTGGCCTTCACCCAGGGTGCAGGACTCGGTTACCGGCCCATCGCATCCGGGGGCATCGGGATGCTTTTCGATTATGCCGGCAATGACACCTACCAAACGGACATCTTCGGGCAGGGCACGGCTTACTGGTACAGCCTTGGAGCCCTTTACGACCGTGCCGGGGATGACCGTTATCTGGCATATCAGTATGCCCAGGGAGCCGGTATCCACCTTGCCCATGCGGTACTGGTGGATCTCACCGGTAACGACCATTATTACTCGCACGGTGTCTCCCAGGGCTGCGGTCATGATATAGCTTTTGGAGGTCTGTTTGATCTTGCGGGAGATGATGACTATACTGCCGAAAGTCTCTCCATGGGCGGGGGCAACGCAGATGCCATCTCAGTATTAATTGATGAAAAGGGAGATGACAGCTATATTGCCCGGAACCTGAAAAATATGCAGGGGTATTCCGACTTTCGCAGAAATTACGGAATGATCGGTATTTTTGCAGACGGTGCCGGTGACGACCTTTATGGCAGCCCTGCCGGCAACAATACTGTCAGCCGCAAATCCACTTTCGGCGTCTTTGCCGATTACGACCTGTTCCCTGAAATAATTCCCAATACGACCGAACCTCTGCTGACGCCCCCTGATTCCCTGAAGATTCCCCTGGCATCCACTGTTGACAGTCTGTTCATACAGGCTTCGGCCGCACCACAGAAATTTCAGTATAACGTGCAGCCTGCCAGGGAGAAGATCATCGCCCGGGGAGCGCAGGCCCTGCCCTTTTTGAAATCCAGATTGAATACTTCTTCAGCCCGGGAACGACATGCTCTCGAAGCCATCCTTAAGAAAATGCTGGAGGGCCGGGACTCAACCGCCTATAAAACTTTACTGACTGATTCACTCACGTCTGTCCGCCGACCGGTCGTCTCCATGTGCGCCCGGGTGGCGGGGAGTAAAAAAGTCCGGGAAGCTTTGCCTCAGCTGACACAGCTGACCAATTCCCCCCAGTGGCAGGTCCGCGCGCTGGCTGCTCTGCAGCTGGGCAGGATCGGAGATGCCTCTTCCCTTCCCGTGCTCTCGCCCTTGCTCCAGGATGAACATGTCCATGTCCGTATGCGGGCTGCCTACGCTATCGGTATCCTGAACCCGCCTCATGTGGAATTCTTCCTGCCCGTCATTTTTTCGGACACAAGTCAACTCGTGCGAAACAGCTTCATCCAGGGGTTGAAAAGGACCCAAAATAAATTAAGTATGCCGGCTTTCCTGAAAATCCTGCGCTCCTCAAACCAAAACATGCAGGAGGAGATCCTGAAGTTGATTTCAAATGTGGTCGAAACGGATTCATCCGGTAAGATTTTCAGGGAATGGATCCGTTTTCAAAGCCCAACCCTGCGGAAGCAGCTGACTGCCGAGCTGGAAGGCTCCGGCAGCACTTTCTGGAAAGAGATCCTCGACTCACTGAATACGGAACCGGAACCGGTCTCCGAAGAACAAACAAAACCAATGAAAGAAAACGACGAATAATGGACTATACGATTGGCCAACAATATCACGGATTCATGCTGCAGCAGGCTGGATATGTGGACGAGATCAAATCAATGCTGTATCTCTTCACACATGCTAAAACGGGGACTCCCCTGATCGCTGTTAAAAATGACGATTCAAACAAAACCTTCACAGTCAGTTTTCGCACACTGCCTTCTGACTCAACAGGTGCCGCTCATATTATTGAACACTCCGTTCTTTCGGGCTCAAAAAAATATCCGGTTAAAGACCTGTTTGACGAACTGCTGAAAATGGGCCTCATGACCTTCCTCAATGCCATGACTTTTTCTGACAGGACCGTTTATCCTTTTGCAACCCGCAACGAGAAGGAATATTTCAATCTCATGGATATTTATCTCGATGTGACCCTGAATCCACTGCTGGATAAAAACACTTTTCTGCAGGAGGGCTGGCATTATGAACTGAAGACTCCCGAAGATGAAGTAAAATTTGTGGGAGTTGTTTACAACGAAATGAAAGGGGCTTATTCCGACCCCCTCAGGCTGATCTACACTTCTGCTTACGCAGCCCTGCTGCCGGGTACACCCTTTGCGGTGGATTCGGGCGGTGACCCGGAAAAGATTGTTGATCTCAGCTATGAGGATTTTCGAGCTTTCCACGAGAGGTTTTATCATCCGGGAAATGCCGTCATCGGCGTTTACGGAAACGCAGATCTGGAGGATGAGCTGAAAAGAATTGATGAGGATTTTCTGTCAAAATTCGGATCGGGCAAACCATCCATCCTTACACCCGCCAGACGCATCGATGGCCCCAGTGACATCCGAATCGGCTACGCTGTAAATCCGCGTGACACACTCGAGGGGAAAACCTATTTTGCCCTGTGTACAAAACTTTTCCCCATTGCCGAGTATAAAAAGAACCTGGCCTTCGGCATCATCAGCAATATTCTGTATTCTTCCGATGCTTCTCCTCTGAAAGCAGCCGTTTTGTCCGCCGGTTTGGGCAAAGACCTGACAGGCTTTTTCATCGATAACATGCCCAGTACGTCCATGTTCGCCGTTTTGATCGGGGCTGACGAAACTGATAAGGAAAAATTCCGGGAATGCTATGATGAAGCCTTACGAGAAATTTGCGAGAAAGGACTCGATAAGGACCTGGTCTTTGCTGAACTGAACTCGGTGGAATTTTCGGAGCGGGAGAAATCGTTAAAATCACAGCGGGGACTGAACTATCTGCAGGCGGCAACGGCCGCGGCGTTTTATGATCTGGACCTCTTTGAGGTGTTGAAATTTGATGAACTCTTCAAGTCCATCCGGCAGGAAGCACTTGAAGGCCGGTATTTCGAGGATCTGATCGAAGAATATCTCATTGGTAATCAACAGTCGGTCTTTCTGACTGCTTTTCCCGATCCACAGAAAAATGAGCGGCTTGCCGCTGCCGCCCGGACCCGGCTGGAATCCTTTCGAAAATCACTGTCGCCTGAAGAAGTTGACCGGATCGTGCAGACTACCCGGGACTTGCTGAAGCATCAGGAGACTTCCAATCCGCCGGAAAAATTAAAACTGCTCCCTAGCCTAAGCATCTCCGATATTCCCGAAAAGGTGGACATCCGCGCCGCACAGGTTCATAAACTCGGGGAAGTTCCGTGTATCACGACAGAAGTATTCACCAATTCAATCACCTATCTGAATATCGGTCTTGACGTCTCTGCTCTCCCCACAGAATTATTACCATGGCTCAAGCTCTTCTCCAATCTCGTCACCGAGATCGGCACGGCTGACCGCAATTACATGACCATTGCGAAAGAACTGGCCAGATACACAGGAGATTTCAGTTCGGATTTTGCCAATCATATTCAACTGAAAAACCCTCTCGAGTTCCACCCTATCCAGTGGTTTAATGTGAAGATCCTGAGGAGTTATCTGCCGCAGGCGATGGAGCTGATCGCTGATATTTTTAAAAATGTCTCATTCCACGACCGGCAGCGGATCCGGCAGATTGTGGAACGGAATTACACCTGGACCGAACAATCCATCAAGAAAGGCGGTACGGGCATACCGCTTTCACGTGTAAGTTCCTACCTCTCCGAAAACGGTAAATATCAGGAGGCCGTTAACGGGATCACTTCTTTTTTCAAACTGAGAGATCTGGTGATGCATTACGATGAAAAAGAAGAACAGCTGCTCGCTACTCTGTCATTAATGAAAGAGATCCTGTTCAATAGGGACAATCTGACTTTCGCAGTCACCGCAGAGGCGGATGACATCGTCACCATCAATACACATCTGCCCATGCTCACCGACAGCTTTGCCAACAATTCTCATGAAGATGCCCCCCGGGACTTTCAGGCGCATCCTCTGAATGAGGCCTTCATTGTACCGGCGGAGATCGTTTTTGCCGTTCAGGGGGGGAAACTCTTTGAAACCGGTCTGCATTACTCAGGCCAGCTTGAGGTTCTTAAATCCATTGTGATCAATGACTACCTGCACAATACAATCCGCGTGAAGGGAGGGGCCTATGGAACCTGGATTGAGAGTAATATCCTCACCGGCAACATCTTTTTCATAAGTTACATGGACCCCAATGTAGCCAGAACCTATGAGGCTTTTTCCGGAATTCCCGCAGCCATCGAAGCATTATCCTACGGCAGAGATGCTATGGAGCAATGGATTATCAGCACTTTCGGGAAATTTGATCCCCTGCTCTCTCCCGCCATGACCGGACTGCGCGCCCGGAACGACCTGCTCAGCGGTGTCACTCCCGACTACCGCCTGAACCTCATCCGGGAGATCAAGTCCACCCGGCTGGAGGACCTGAAGGCCATGGCGCCTCATTTTGAGCAACTGATGGCCAATCCTTATCGCTGTATCATTGGAAACAGGGACAAGATCGAAGGTGCCCGGCAGCTGTTCGAAAAATTAATAGAGGTTTGAGCGGAGACAGGTCTTACTCGTCCTTGATATTGAAAAGGACATACGAACGCAATAACCGGTAGACGGTTTCAGCAGTCTGCCGTAGAGCAAGCGGTTAATTTCATGGCCCGAAAGGGATTTGGAGCGGACATTCGTGTCGTTCTGATGGTAATCCCAATAATCGCCTCAAACAAGCTTGACAATCTGATTGTAATACTTTCCGTTTACCCGATAAATTTGATGTCATTTTAACCTTGAAAAACGGGAGGATTACCATGAAGAAGTTCACCTGCAGTCTGTTTATCTTTTTTTTAGGCGGCATGCTCTTTTCACAGGGCGGTATCCTGGAAAATACTAACATGTCCGGCAGTTTCGGTTCAGTGATCATCAACGGAAAAATTTATAACCAGCTCGCCCTGCGGCCTGAACTCGTCATCGGCAAACTCGGCATCGGACTGGATATCTATCTCTATATCGATTCCGACGGAAATATTTATCAGAACAGCTGGGACTTTTCCGACGGACCCGCCGTGGCCCGGACCATCCTCGATAAGGTTTTCTATGTCCGCTGGGCCCAGCCCAATGATCCCTTTTACTTCAGGGCGGGTGCGCTCCCCCTGGCAACTCTGGGACATGGGATTCTCGTGAACCGCTATTCCAATATGATCGATTACCCCAGCTTCCGCCGTATCGGGCTGGACCTCAAAGCAAAATTTTCATCTCTGCAGCTGGAATATATCCAGAGCGACTTTAAGCACACTCCGGGGATGACCGGTCTGCGCCTGGCCACACCCTTCTTCGGTAAAGCCACCATCGGAGTTTCCTTCGTCACGGATATGGACCAGTATGCCGGTCTCATCGACAGTGACGGGGATGATGTTCCCGATGTCTTTGATGATCTGCCCGATGATCCGGACTATTACGACCAGTCCGTCGCCGACAAGTTTGATACCTGGCTGGACGTTTATGCCTCTGATCATGCCGGTGACTCCACCGGTTTCTCTAACTGGTTTAACAACAACACGGGCATACCCAGGAATACCTATTCAAAAGACCAGTATTCCGGAGATTCGGTCAGCGGAATGGCAGTGGATCTCTCCTATCAGATCACACCGAAAATTCAGCTGTATTCCGAATTTGGACAACTTCTCGGAGAAACCACAAAAGTCAATGGCAATTCGGGCAGTCTTGGCTTTGGCCTGGTACCCCTGGGGATCTACACGCATTTCGGCATCGCGCAATTCAGGGCCGAGTATCGCACCGCCACGAAAAACTTCCTGTTCAGTTACTGGGATCAGTCCTATGACGTGAATCGGGCGCTCATCCAGTACAGTGACGGGCAGGATTCCATTTTCACCAAAGAGAGCCAGCTGTATCGATATGGCAAGACCTCAGGGTTTTACTCCCATCTTTCCCTGGCTCTGCTGAATATTATTGATCTCGGACTCGGTTACCAGGATATGAGCGGTCAGATCTGGAGTGATGCCGAGGCGGATTACGTCGATGATTCCAATAAAACGTTTTTGGCTACCGCGGCGCTGAATACTTCGTTCATCCCCAAAGTAAAGAAAGCCGCTGCCTTCTATCAGCAGAGCAATATCCCGAACCCCTTTGATTTCAAGGCCAGCGCCACTACCGTTTTCGGTTACGATATCGGTCTGGAAGTCTCGGGCGGTGTCATGATCGTTTATAAAGCCCGCACCACCTATGTTATGGGTCCCGACGGCAAGTTGGACCCGGTGCATTCCATGCAGTTTGAAACGCAGGTGATTTTCTGAGATGACCTCAAAGGAGATCCGCCGGCAGTTTCTGGATTTTTTTCTTGAGAAAGAGCATACCTTTGTGCGCAGCTCTCCGGTTGTGCCCCTGGGGGATCCTACCCTCCTGTTCATCAACGCAGGCATGAACCAGTTCAAACCCGTATTCCTGGGGCAGTCCGAACCTGTGGCGCCCAGGGTCGTCAATACCCAGAAATGTATCCGCGTGAGTGGTAAACACAATGACCTCGAAGAAGTCGGCGTGGATGATTATCACCATACATTTTTTGAAATGCTGGGGAATTGGTCCTTCGGCGATTATTATAAGCAGGAGGCCATTCAATGGGCCTGGGAATTACTCACGGAAGTTTGGAAAATCGATAAACAACGTCTTTGGGTGACTATTTACGAGGAGGATGACGAAGCCGGAGAATTATGGGCAAAATTTACGGATATTCCCGACGAGCGCATTCTGAAATTCGGTACTAAAGATAATTTCTGGGAGATGGGCGATACGGGCCCCTGCGGACCCTGCAGTGAAATTCACTATTATTCAGGGGATGACCCCGCACACCAGTCGGCCTCAGGAGTCAACAGAGATCCCGACTACCGCGAAATCTGGAATCTTGTTTTCATCCAGTACAATCGTCAGCAGGACGGGACTCTCACCGACCTTCCAAGGCGTCATGTGGATACGGGAGCAGGCTTTGAACGAATCGTGGCCCTGCTGAACGGACATCAATCCAATTACGAAACCGACCTGTTCATTCCCCTTCTCAGGCAAATCGTAAAACTCACCGGAAAACCTCTTGATTATAAAGCGGGAGTCCCGCATCGGGTGATTGCCGACCATTTGCGGATGCTGTCTTTTTCGATTGCAGACGGTGCCCTGCCGGGCAATGAAGGCCGGGGGTATGTTTTGCGGCGTGTCCTCCGCCGGGCCGCACGCTTCGGTCGTCTGCTGGAGATGCGTGAGCCTTTCATTTTTGAGCTCGTAGATCCCCTGATTGAGATCATGGGGGAAGCCTTTCCGGAGATCATCGATAAAAAAGCACATATCAAACGGGTTATCCGATCCGAGGAGATCTCTTTCGGAGAAACACTGGACCGGGGACTGGAGATCTTTGCCAGGCTCTCTGCCGAATTAAAACCGGGGGGAACGATTACGGGCAAAGATGCCTTCAAATTATACGACACCTATGGATTCCCGCTGGACTTGACACAGTTACTTGCCCGGGAAAAGGGTTTTTCTGTGGACATATCCGGATTCGATGAATGTATGCAGGTGCAGCGGGAGAGGGCCCGGGCTGCCGGTAAGTTTACTCGAATTGATGATGAACGGGAATGGACCGTGGTTACTAAGGGTCCGGCCAGTGAGTTTATCGGTTATGAACAAACTTCGGTAACAGCCACGATCCGGAAATATGCTCAGTCCGGTGAGCAGTTGGATATCATTCTGGATAAAACACCGTTCTACCCGGAACAGGGCGGACAGGTCGGTGACAGGGGAATTCTTAAAGCCGACACGATGCGGATCGTGGTAACTGACACATTTAAAACCGGCGATGACATCATTCATCGAGGAACGCTGGAATCGGGAAATCCAGGCGCCGTTCGAACGGTAGAGGCAGAAATTGATACTGAGCGCCGCACCCGCATACGCCTGAACCATACGGCCACACATTTACTGCACAAGGCCCTGAAGATGGTGCTGGGGGAGCATGTGAATCAGGCAGGCTCCCTCGTGTCGCCTGACAGACTGCGGTTTGACCTGACCCATTTTGAGCAGTTATCCCGGGCCGATCTGAAAAAAACGGAATATCTCGTCAACGCAGAAATCCGAAAGAATAGATCAGTAAAAACTACAGTGACGGATTACAAGTCTGCCGTCGGGAGTGGTGCTACCGCCCTGTTTGGTGAAAAATACGGCTCCTCGGTGAGAGTCGTGGAAGTTCCCGGGTTTTCGCGGGAGCTCTGCGGCGGAACCCACGCAAGCCGTACCGGAGATATCGGCATTTTCAAGATCATCTCGGAGAGCGCCCTGGCTGCAGGTGTGAGACGCATAGAAGCCCTCACGGGGGACGCCGCTCTGGAATTCATTCAGACCCAGGAATCGCTCATTGAAAAGGTCAAAAGCCGCCTGAAATGTTCCCACACTGAAATTCCGGACCGGATTGACACGCTCCTCGAACAGCGTCATGCCCTAGAAAAAGAACTTGAGACGATCAAAAAATCCGGGCAGGCTGATGTGATGGCAGACCTGCTCACCCATGGTGAATCCATCGGGGATGTGCGTCTTGTTGTCATCCGGCTGGAGAATTCGGGTGATTTAAAGGAACTCGGTGACATTTTCCGGACCAAGGCGCAACACAGGGCAGTAGCTCTGGTAGGGGCCGTCCGGAATGACAAACCCATGGTCTTGTGCGCCGTTACAGATGATCTCACTAACGCAGTGCGGGCCGGTGAGATTGTCAAACAGGTGGGCGCGCAAATGGGCGGCGGCGGCGGCGGCCGTCCACATCTCGCTACTGCAGGCGGGAGGGACATCAAGCTCCTCGATGCGGCCCTCGAATTTGGTGCAAAGCTGATCCGTGAAAAATTGCAGAAAGCAGCCGATTGACGCTCAAACCCATACCGGAACAGATGCATACCGAAATTAGCAGATCCGGCTGAAAGAATTTTATTTTGAAGTTGACCCGTATAACAGGTAGATCAATGATCTCTAATACTCCGCTTATTTTTGAAGAAAGCCAACCCGGCAGGCAGGGGACACCCATCCCCCGCCCCGATGTGCCCGGGCCGGAACTCACTGATATCCTCGACAGCACCTTTCTGCGGACCGAACCCGCGGAACTGCCCCAGGTTACTGAGCCCGAAGTCGTCCGGCATTTTGTCAATCTGTCGGTTAAAAACCATCATATTGATAAGGATTTTTATCCTCTCGGTTCCTGCACGATGAAATATAATCCCAAGATCAATGATGCTCTCGCCTCCCTGCCGGAGTTTGCAAAACTGCATCCGCTGCAGTCGGATGATACGGTTCAGGGTGCTTTGCGGCTCATGTGGGAGCTGGAACGCATGCTGGGGAAGATCACGGGTATGGCGGGAGTCACGCTGCAGCCCAGTGCAGGCGCTCAGGGAGAATTTACAGGAGCCCTGATAATGCGCAGGTATCATGATCAGACAAGCGGGCACAACCGGCAGTTCATTCTGATCCCGGAAACGGCCCACGGTACAAATCCCGCATCGGTAGTCTCCGCCGGCTTCAAACCCAAAGTTGTCAAAAGCAATACCCGGGGCAAGGTTGATCTTGATGACCTGAAAGCAAAGGCAGATGGGGAAACTGCCGGTATGATGCTCACACAGCCGAACACCCTGGGACTCTTTGAGAATGACATCGAAGCCATCTCATCCATTGTTCATGCAGCGGGCGGTTTGATGTACATGGACGGAGCTAATTTGAACGCTCTGGTGGGTCTGACCCGTCCTGCGGATATGGGATTTGACATCACGCATATAAATCTTCACAAGACTTTTTCCACGCCCCATGGCGGCGGCGGTCCCGGAGCCGGTCCTATTGGAGTGACAGAGGAACTCAAGCCCTTTTTACCCGTTCCGATCATCCGCAGAACCGAAGGAGGTAATTTTATCCGGGATTACGACAATCCTCAGTCCATCGGGAATGTACATAGTTTTTTTGGGAATTTCGGTGTCCTGGTACGAGCCTGGGGCTATATCCGGATGCTGGGCGAAAACGGAGTGCGCCGCATGACCCGTTCAGCTATCATTAATGCCAATTATCTCAAAACAAAATTGGCACCGGCGTATAACATCCCCTTTGTAGAGGGAACCATGCATGAATTTGTTATTTCAGGGACGCGGCAAAAAGAACGCGGCGTCAGGGTACTGGACATTGCCAAAACGCTGTTGGATTTCGGATTTCATGCACCTACCATTTATTTTCCCCTCAACGTCAGTGAGTCCATGATGATAGAACCTACCGAGACGGAATCACAACAGACACTGGATAAATTTGCCGAGGCTATGCTGGAGATCGACAAAATGATCGACAGCGATCCGGAACGGATCCATTCAGCCCCTCTGAATACGCCGGTGAGAAGACTGGATGAGACCCTGGCAAACCGGAAACCCAATCTGCGCTGGCGGCCATGAAATACATTCGGGATGAGCATCAAATTTTTGTCAGTCTGCGTCCCGGCGACGACGTAGTCGGTTCGCTCACGGAAGTGGCCGAAAGAGAGAGCCTGCGCTCCGGCCTGATCCTCGGCATTGGCGCAGTGAGAGATGTGGTTCTGGGGTATTACGATCTCGAAAAGCAGGACTACTGCCGTCGTAGATTCTCCGGCTCCTTTGAACTACTCGGCTTTACGGGAAATATCTCGTTCAGGGATGAACTCCTCTTCATCCACCCTCACGTCACTTTGAGTGGTGAAAATTTCAAGGTCATCGGCGGGCATCTTTTTGAAGGGGTTATTTCTGCCGCCGGGGAATTTGTCATTCTGCCGGGAAGTCTGAAAATCTCAAGAAAACCGGATCCCGATATTAAACTGCCCCTGTGGCATTTTTAAGGAGTCATTATGCGGAAAATAATTAATACGCCGAAAAGTCCGGCAGCCATCGGAACCTATTCTCAGGGAGTTGTCGCTAACGGATTTGCCTTTACGTCCGGTCAGATCCCCCTGGACCCGGAGACCGGCAGCCTGGTTGAGGGCGATTTCGCCCGCCAGGTTGAGCAGGTGATCCGGAACCTCAGCGCCGTTCTCGAAGCGGGCGGCAGTTCTCTGGGACAAATCTTGAAACTCACGGTTTATCTGAAAGACCTGGGAAATTTTCCCCTCCTGAATGAGGTTTTCAAGCAATATTTCCGGGATAACCCGCCGGCGAGATCAACCGTGGAAGTGTCGGACCTGCCGATGGGAGTGGAAGTAGAGATCGACGCTGTCGGTCTGGTGAAATGAAGAAGATCTCTCTGCTGCTCATCTGCCTGTTTCTGCTGATGGAGCTTTCCATCGCACAGGAGAGTTATATTGACTCAACGAAAATAAAAGATCCCAAACTGGCCTGGAAATTGAGTATCCTGCCCGGACTGGGACAGATCTACAACGGGAAATATGTCAAAGCGGCGATTCTGGCTCTGGGACAGACCTATGTTGTTTCCAAATTTCATACTTATGAGAGTTCCGGCAGCATCGGCAAGCGCAACACCTATGCCTGGTGGATCGCGGGCTTGATGATTTACAGCATGCTGGATGCCTATGTAGATGCGCAGCTCTCGACTTTCCCCGTAAAGACTGAACCCGATGATGCAGTTGAAAATGAACCCTCGCCCCCCGAAGCCGGGGATGCACAACCTGACCCTGATAAAAGACCAACGGGTCAATGAGCTGATATGTGCGGGATTATGGGAATTTATAATAATACCGAGGCCTCCACCCTGGCCTATATGGGACTCTATGCGCAACAGCACAGGGGTCAGGAAGGCGCCGGGATCGTCTCGGCAAACGAAGGTAAGTTGTTTCGCCATATGGGTCAGGGGCTCGTCTCTGATGTTTTCAGTGAACCCAGCGTTTTTGATGAGCTGCAGGGCAACTCAGCCATCGGTCATGTGCGCTACTCCACCACCGGTGAGAGTGACCGCAAAAACGTGGGGCCCCTCATGTTCAACGTTGATGACATCCCCATCTCCATCGCCCATAACGGGAACCTGGTGAATGCGGCTGATGTACGCCGCCGCCTGCAGCAGGAGGGAGCCATCTTCCAGACTTCCACGGACACAGAGATCATCATTCACCTGCTGGCCCGGGAACAGGGAAAAACCATCGCCGATCGTCTTGAACGGGCTTTGCAGAAGGTCGCCGGCGCATATTCCCTGTTGATCATCACACCGGACGAACTAATCGCCGCCCGGGATCCTCACGGCATCCGTCCTTTCTGCCTTGGCAGACTGAAAGATGCCTATTTACTCGCGTCAGAGACCTGTGCCTTCGATCTGCTGGGAGCGGATTACCTCAGGGATATAAAACCCGGTGAGATGCTGGTGATCGACCCCGATGGTCTGCACACAAAACAGATCTTCCCTGAAACACAGCCCCGCCACTGTATCTTTGAACACATATATTTTTCACGGCCGGATTCCCGGATCTTCGATGAAAATGTGGACAAAATCAGGCGCAAATTCAGTAAAATACTGGCTGACGAGCAGCCCGCACCCGGTGCGGATATCGTCATTTCCGTACCTGATTCCAGCAACACTAACGCCCTGGGCTATGCCCGGCGTGCCAACCTCAAATATGAGATCGGGCTCATTCGTAATCACTACGTCGGCAGAACTTTTATTTTCCCGTCACAACGGTTGAGGGATCTGTCGGTTAAACTCAAATTCAACACAGTGAGGGGTGTTTTAAAAGATCGTGAGGTGGTAGTGGTGGATGATTCGATCGTCAGAGGTACAACCCTCAAAAAACTGACCCGTTTGCTGAAAGCATCGGGAGTTAAAAAAGTGCATGTCCGGATCGGCTCACCGCCCGTACGTCATCCCTGTTTTTACGGGATGGACTTTCCCACGGAAACGGAACTCCTCGCGGCTGATCATTCCGAAGCGGAAATGCAGGCGATTATCGCCGTTGACTCTCTGGGCTATTTATCCATCGATGGAATGCTGAATGCTACCGGAGCGGATAAGGAACATTTTTGCACTGCCTGTTTTTCAGGAAATTATCCTGTCATCCCGAAAGGAGATCATGATTAAAAAGTTTTTCAGGGATCATCCCGTTCATAAAAAAATCGTACCGATATTTGACCGTTTGTTCCTTCTCCGGCCTACCCTTTTCTTCCCTGTTTGGGTCATGCTCACTGTGGGGATGGCGGCTGCCAGAATGAATATTGACCGTTACCAGATATGGATTGTCAGCTTTGATTTTAAAACAATTTTCCTATTCATTGGAATGACACTGATCTCGGGCAGCACCTTTATCCTTAACCAGATCAAAGATGTAAAAAGCGACAGTCTGAATAAAAAATTGTTTCTGGTGGGAGATATCATCTCTGCAGATCAGGCACGCAAGCTGATGATCTGGTTCGGAGCCGCCGGTCTGATTGCTTTAATTCTCTCGGGCTGGACCGCCCTGATTTTTGGTTTGCTGCTGTATCTCTTCTGGGGAATACTGTACAACCAGGAACCGTTTCATTTTAAGAAAAAACCCATCCTGGGCATGCTCACCAATACACTGGCCGGGCTGATCATCTATGCTTCCGGGTGGATGCAGGTTTATCTCTCCACTGATGCCGGCCTGACGGAAGCTTTCAGTCTTAAAATGCTCCTCGTTGCCATTCCCTATCTGCTTTGTTATACTGCAACCTCACTGCTGACCACCATCCCCGATCTGAAAGGGGATGAGGAGACCGGAGCCAAAACGTTCCCGGTACAGTTTGGCCCGTGGACTACCATTCTCATCGGTACGTTTTTCGTACTGGCTGCCTTCTTCCTGGGATACAAACTTTCGGACCCGGTGAGCTCAACAGCGGCGCTGGTATCGCTGCCATTTTATGCAGTTGCGCTCATCCGCAATCAAACCAAAGATGTGCTGCGGGCCATCCGGTACTCGATTCTGATCCTGGCTGTTTTTGTCATGTCAATTTATCCGCTGCTCTTCCCGGCTGTTTTCATCGTTTTCTACCTTTCAAAATACTATTATTGGCATCGGTTTGACCTGCACTACCCAACCTTTTTGGTGGATAATGATTAGCATTATAGCAAACCGATGTGATTTCTGCGGAACCTGTGTGGCTGTTTGCCCTGTGGACTGCATAGAAGTAAGGGAGGCCGACATCTCCATTGATGCGGCAGTCTGTATCGACTGTGATCTGTGCGTAGAGATCTGTCCTATTGAAGTATTGGAGTCGGATGATGAAAAATAGTTACGATGTCATCGTAGTCGGCGGTGGTCCCAGTGGTTCCATGGCAGCAAAAATGGCTGCAGAGGGTGGTGTCTCGGTCTGCATGCTGGAAAAAGACAGGGACATCGGATATCCGGTGCGCTGTGGAGAGGCCGTTGGTGAATTGGGGTTAAAACAGTTCGTTGAGATCAAAGATTCGTGGATTGCCGCCTCCATAACCCATTTTGGACTGGTAGCCCCGGATGAGACGCGTGTCGAGGCGAAATTCACAAATCAGAAAGGATTCATCCTGCACCGCAGGCTTTTCGATTATGACCTGGCGCAGGAGGCTGCAAATGCCGGTGCAGAAGTCTTTACCAAGTCATACGTGAACGGGCTCCTGATAGAAAATGGTTTTGTCAGAGGGGTCACCCTTGATTACCTGGGCGAACCCCGTACGATCAGGGCAAAAATAGTCATCGGCGCTGACGGTGTTGAATCCCGCGTTGGCCGCTGGGCCGGTATCCGAACACAGGTGAAGATGAAAGACATCGAGACCTGCGTACAGTACTCGGTGGCAAATATTGACCTGGATATCAACAGAATTGTATTTTACGTTGGCAGATGCTATGCCCCCGGCGGCTACCTGTGGGTCTTCCCGAAGGGAGAACGAAGTGCTAATATCGGCCTTGGGATCGCCGGACATCTTGCAAAAGAAAAATCCCCTAAAAAGTATCTGGATGAATTTCTGCAGCGTGAATACCCCGGGGCTTCAATCCTGACAACCATGTGCGGTGGTGTGCCCTGCGCCAAGCCCATGGAAAAACCGGTAGCCGACGGGATTCTGCTGGTGGGTGACGCGGCCCATCATGTAAATGCCATGACCGGCGGCGGTATTATTTCGGGAATGAAAGCTGGCTGGATCGGAGGGCAGGTGGCTGCTACAGCCGTTCACTCCGGTGACAGCTCTGCGAAATTTCTGCAAACCTATGTCCAGAAAGTCCGCAAGGATTTCGGAGATACCCATAACCGGTTTTACCGCATGAAAAATACCATCATCAACTTGACCGACGATGATCTCAATGCAATCGCCCGACAGATAAGCCGGATACCTGAAAATGAACGCACCCTCACCAGAATTTTCAAAGCCTGTGTTTTCAAAAAACCCTCTCTGATCGTTGATGTCATTAAAGTATTTGCGGGAATCTGAGCTTGAAAACAACTGAACTTCTGGATGCCCTGCAGCTTAACAGCTTCATCGCCCTGGACCTTGAGACTACCGGGCTCACACCCGGGAAGGACGCAATTACCGAGCTATCCGCCTATAGGTTTGAAAAGGGCGTGCCGGTGGAAGAATTTGCCTCGCTGGTAAATCCTCTGAAGAAAATCCCTCCTGAAATTGTCGAACTGACCGGGATTACTGATGAGATGGTAAAATCGGCTCCGACGATTGATGCCGTACTGCCTGAGCTTATGGAATTTATCGGTTCTATGCCGCTTGTGGGTCACATGATCAAATTCGATATTTCATTTCTGGAACAGGATCTGCAAAAAAATCAATTCCCACAAATTAAAAATGAAATTTTCGATACACTGATCCTAGCGCGGACCTTTCTGTTTTTTCATCACGAATTCAATCTCAGCGGCGTCAGCGAGTATTTCGGGTATTCATCAGCAGGGGCCCACCGGGCAGGTGCGGATACAAAGAATACGGGACTGATCTTTGTGGACCTGATCCACGAAGCTGCCTCTTATCCACTCCACATCATTCAAAAACTTTATGACGCGGTAAAGCATACACCCCTGCACGGCCGGGCTCTTCTGAAAAGCCTCATTGACCAGGCGGTTTCTGCCAAAGAGATCAATGGATTGGTTTCTTCAAAAATCGAAAAAAAAATCAAAAGTTTCTGCTTTAGTCATGAATCCGCTTCGGCAAATGTTAATATCGAAAAATCCATACCTGACTGGTTCGGTGAGGGAGGTGTCATTCCCTCAAACTGGAAAGATTATGAATCCCGTAAGGCCCAAGCCGAATTCGCCGCGGATGCCTATGCCGCCTTCTGCGATGGGCAGATCCATCTTGCCGAGGCAGGAACGGGACTGGGAAAGTCCCTGGCCTATCTTTCTGCCGGACTCCTGAACCGCAAACACACCGATATTCCTCTTGTGGTTTCCACTTATACGAAAAATCTTCAGGATCAGTTGTTCTACAAAGACCTGCCCGCATTGGCCTCTGCAGTAGATATTGATACCTATGCCATTATCCTGAAAGGGAGACAGAATTATCTCTGTAAAACGCGCCTGGAAAGGTTGCTGCAGAACAGTGCCAGAGTGCTGACGGAAAAAGACTGCGAAGATATTCTCCCCCTGCTGGTCTGGGTGGAATTTACAGAATCGGGAGATGTGAGCGAGTGCAACGGATTTATGCTCCAGCGTTCGGGCAGACTCTGGTCAAGAATTCGCAGTGAATCGGGATACTGCACCAGTTCCCGCTGCGACAGGCATGATGGCTGCTTCCTGCGTAAAGTTCGTGATGCATTGGGAAAGGCCGATATAATTGTCGTAAACCACGCTTTACTGACGAGTGATATGATGCAGGGGAATACAACCCTCCCCCCCACATTCTGTTACGTTATCGATGAAGGGCACAATTTCGAAAGGGCCGCCAGAGATCAGTTGATCAGCCGAATCAACGAACGTTCTTTCGACGATATTTTTACTTTTTTCTCAGACCAGCAGGTCGTTATCGGGGACAACCTGACGGAATTGCTTTCAGGGAGTGAAAGATTGACTGATCTTCAGACAGAACTGACTGAGAAAGTCACCGAACTGCAGGCAGAACTCCGTTCATTTTTTTCCGCCTATATTGAGCAGAAAAGCGGATCGTCAACGGTACAGAATCCTCGCTATGAGGTGACGCGGGTCATTGATGATCCGGGAAATGAATTTGCCGGTATTCAACCCTCACCTGAGAAACTTTCAGCAGCTTTGAAAAAATTCAATACTCTGGTGGGAGATTTCATCGAGACAGCACGAAATACGCCGGCGGGGAAAAAAAGTGAGTATGTGCAGGAACTGAAAGTTCTTGCAAATTCACTTCAGTCCACGCTCACCGTTTTTGACCGGGTCCTTTCAGCTGACAAGGAAGATATTGTCTGGTCTTCCTTCACGAACTATGGGAACCGTACTTACGCCGGCTTTAGCTGCGCCCCCCGGGATGTAAGCCAGTTCATCGCCGACGGCATTTTTTCACGGGAGGCCGGCGGTGTGGTTTGCTCGGCTACCCTCACCGTTGATTACAGCTTTAAATACCTGTCGGATACCATCGGTTTGCACCATTTATCGCCGGAACGGGACATCAGTGAGAAAATCTATTATTCCCCCTTCCTCTATGCGGACCAGATGAAGCTGTTTACCTTCTCATCCGACCTGAATATCAACAGTCAGGACTATCTGAAAGCAGTTGCCGAACAGATTGACCGGTTTACATCCAGGTTTCACAAGCGGATGCTTGTTTTATGTACTTCCTATCAGCAGACCCGGACGCTGAAGGACCTGTTGCAACCTTCCCTGCACATGAGTGAGCGCCGGCTTTTTGTTCAAATCCCGGGGAGTAATCGTCTGGCGTTGATTCGGGGCTATCTGGCCCACCCGAGAGCAATTCTCATCGGCACGGCCAGCTTCTGGGAAGGTGTTGATCTGCCGGGTGATAAGGTAGAAGCCCTGATGATCGTTAAAATTCCTTTCGCCAACCCCAAGGAGCCCATGGTCATTGCCAAAATTCAAAATTTTCAGCGTGAGGGAAAAAATGCTTTCATGGAGTATTCGGTACCCGATGCCACCGTGCGGATGAAACAGGGCTTCGGACGGCTCATCCGCAGCATGGAGGATACAGGGATTTGTATCTTTACGGATCCGCGCCTGCTCAATGCACGCTACGGATCGATAATTTTGGACTCGTTCCCTGTTGACCCTATTCCCTATCAACGGTTTGATAAAGTCCTGTTGGAATCTGAAGAAATATTCTAATTGATATTCTGTGATCACAATATATTTGAGGTAGCATAATGAAGCAAATCTATCATCTGGAGTTTATATGGCTGTCATTCTAGACGGATCTAAGCTGACCCTTGAGAAGCTCGTCAGGATTGCCAGAGAGAATGAACAGGTTTCTCTTGATAGCGCGGCACTCGGACGCATTCACAAATGCAGGGATATGCTGGAGCGTAAAATCAAATCCCGGGAGATCATGTACGGCGTCAACACGGGAATTGGAGAATTCTCAGAGATCGTCCTGTCTGATGATCAGATAGAGGATTTTCAAAAATATCTGATCTATAACCATGCCGCAGGGATCGGAGACCCGGCCCCCATCGAATACGTTCGGGGAGCCATGGCCGGCAGGATCAACGTCCACGCTCATGGAAATTCAGGCTGCAGAGCCATCATTACACAAACCCTTGTGGAGATGCTGAACAAGGGTGTAACTCCTTTCGTCTGTCAGAAGGGCTCTGTGGGTGCCAGCGGTGATCTCGCGCCCATGTCCCAGGTAGCCCTGCTCCTGCTCGGAGAGGGGAAAGCCTATTACAAGGGGGAATTGCTTCCAGGTAAAGAAGCCCTGGACAGGGCCGGAATTCCCGTTCCCGGTTTGAAAGCCCGTGACGGCCTGGCGACCATTAACGGATCGAATCTGCTCACGGCTATGAGCGCTATTTTCCTGTATGATGCAAACCGCTTTTTTAAACAGGCCGAGATAGCCGCAGCCATGTCACTGGAAGCACTGAAAGCCAATTTGCTGCCCTACCGTCCCAGATTGCACGAAGTCAGGGGCTTTAAAGGAGCTGTTCGTTCTGCAAATTCCATTCTGAAGCTGGTCAAGGGGGGTGATTTGTATGAGGGCAAATTACAGTGCAAGGTACAGGATGCCTATTCCATGCGATCAACACCGCAGGTGATCGGCGCAGCCCACGATGCGCTCAAATATGCCCGAACCCAGGTTGAAATTGAGTTGAATGGCGTGGGCGATAACCCGGTCTTTTTCCCTGATGAAAATCTGCAGCTGTCCGGCGCAAATTTCCAGGGGTCACCGGTCTCTCTCCCGATGGATATGATGAGTGCCGCCATGACCATGGTCTGCGTTTTATCGGAGCGGCGGATGAACCGGCTGAACAATCCGGCGCTGAATGTGGGACTGCCCGCTTTTCTCACCAAAGGCGCAGGTATGTTCTCCGGAATGATGTTGAGCCAGTACACGGCCGATATGCAAATTGTCGAGCAACGTATCCTGTCAGCACCCGCCTCAGTCCAATCCATCCCGGCTGCCGCTGATCAGGAGGATTTCGTATCCATGGGAATGAATACCGCCATAAAAAATTTCCAGATCCTCGATAATGCTTACGGAATCCTTGGAATCGAATTAATGGCAGCGGCTCAGGCCCTGGATTTCAGGGATTTCAAATTCGGCCGGGGCGTGGAGAAAGCGAAAGAAGTTATCCGCAGACATGTTGATTTTCTCGATATTGATCGTCCGTTGTATGAAGATCACATTACAATGAAAGCACTGGTCAAATCCGGTGAAATATTAGAAGCAGTTGAAAATACGGTCGGGAGTCTGGAGTAATATGAAAGAATATCTAACATTCGATGATGTCCTGCTGGTACCCGCATATTCAGAAATACTGCCTCATGAAGTCAATATCGAATCGAACCTGACAAATGCAATAAGGTTGAAGATACCCCTGCTCAGTGCTGCCATGGATACGGTTACCGAGAGCCGGCTGGCAATTGCTCTTGCAAGGGAGGGCGGTATAGGGATCATCCATAAAAATCTCTCCATCGAGCGGCAAACCCGCGAAGTTGATAAAGTTAAACGCTCCGAAAGCGGCATGATCCTGGATCCCGTGACACTCCCGCCGGACAAGACCATCCGCGAAGCCGTGGAGATCATGAAATCATATCATATCTCAGGCGTACCCATTGTCAACGAGTCCCGGCTAGTGGGTATCCTCACAAATCGTGATATTCGCTTCGAAACAAACCTCGACCGACCCATTTCTGACCGTATGACCAGCCGTAACCTCGTAACCGTAAAAGTGGGAACAACACTGGAGGAAGCAAAAGAGGTCCTGCAGGAGAATCGCATTGAAAAATTGCTCGTCGTGGATGATTCGGGCAAATTATGCGGACTGATCACCGTCAAGGATATCCTCAAAAAAGAGAACTACCCGAATGCCGCTACCGACCACCACGGCCGGTTGATGGTAGGGGCAGCCGTGGGAACCAGCGCAGATACACTGGAAAGGGCGGCCGCATTGGTCGAGGCCCAGGTGGATGTGCTTACCGTTGACACGGCACATGGCCACTCCCGCGGTGTGCTGGAGATGGTAAAAAAAATAAAAAAAACCCTCGATGTCCAGGTGATAGCCGGGAATGTCGCCACCGGTAAAGGGGCAAAGGCCCTGATCGACGCAGGTGTGGACGCTGTCAAAATCGGAATTGGCGCAGGGTCCAGCTGCACAACGAGAATCGTCGCGGGTGTGGGCGTACCTCAGCTCTCCGCTATTATCGAAGTTCACGACGTTGTTGGAAAATCCGGCATTCCCATAATTTCAGACGGCGGAATGCGCTATTCCGGAGATGTGGCAAAATCCCTTGCCGCAGGAGCCGATACCGTCATGCTCGGCAGCATGTTTGCCGGGACTGAAGAAAGTCCCGGAGAGCTGATCTTATATGAGGGGCGAACTTTTAAGGCCTACCGCGGTATGGGCTCCATCGGTGCTATGAAAAGGGGCAGTAAAGATCGCTACTTCCAGAATGATACGGATATGAGTAAACTGGTTCCCGAAGGGATCGAAGGCATGGTTCCCTATAAAGGGCACCTCCGGGAAACGATACACCAACTGCTTGGAGGGCTCAGAGCCTCCATGGGCTACTGCGGGGCAGAGACGATTTCAGATTTTCAGGAGAAAGGTAAGTTCCTGAAAATCACCGGGTCGGGGATTCGGGAAAGTCATCCCCACGATATTAATATTACCAAAGAATCCCCGAATTATAAAAAGCCAACCTGATCGTCGTAGGTTCACTGTCTGAAAATAGCGGGCATATCCTATGGAGTAACGGATAGATATTGAAAACAAAAAAGGGCTGTCAAACAGCCCTTTTATAGTTTATCAGCAATTTACTGCATTACTGCAACTTGTTCACAAAATTCATTAACCTTGATTTTTGATTACCGGCATTATTCTTATGGATAATCCCTTTACGGGCTACCCGGTCAATGATGGAAACGGCTTCTTTCAGTACGGGCAATGCTTCGTCCCGGGTTGTGGCAGAAGTCACTTTTTTAATTGCAGTTTTCATTTTTGAACGATAGTGCCTGTTCCGCAGATTTGATTTTGCAGCTTGCCGGATTCGTTTTTGAACTGATTTATTTACGCTCATTAATTACTTTCTCTCAATTTTGAATATTTACCCTAATTTTGGTCGGGAAAGTTACTCGTTTTATGATATCTGGTCAAATCAATTTCAATCTGTATTCTAAAGTCGATAAAAAAAGCAGCAGCAGAGCCAGTCAGGTTCTGCTGCTGCCAATAAAAGTCAGGAATAAATTCCCTTATTTCATCAAGACCAGTTTCCGGTTCTGTTCAAAATCTCCGGAAGTAAGTCTAACCATGTACATACCGCTGGACTGGTTTTGAGCATCCCAATTCAGTTTGTAATGTCCGACATCTTTCCACTGATCTTCAAGAACCTCCACAACGCGTCCCTGCATATCATAGATCACGACTCTCACCATTCCCGGTTTTTCGATCGAATAATCAATCGTTGCTACCGGATTAAACGGATTTGGATAGACCGGATCCAAAGCATAGACAGCAGGTGCCAGGGTTTCATCTTCAATGAGAGTGTACTGACTTAATTCCAACGCGTCATAAGCACTGCCGATACTGCCGTCAGCAACGAAATTTATCGATTCATGGTACTCATAAATTGAACCTTCGGCCGTATCAACAAACCGGAAGTTAATCTGTTCACCCTCAGGTACGTTGCTATAGACCAGCAGCATGAAGACTACTTTCCCGGCAGGATCAAAATATGAGCCATACGTGAGCCCACGGCATTCATCGCCAACAAAGGCTCCCAGCATATCTCCTTCGGCACCAGCCGGGACATTTTCGATCGTCACAGTTGCCACCACTGAAGCGGAAAATTCAAAGGCATTGGGATCAACTTCCCAGCCGGTCAGCTCTTTTGCAAGGGAGATATCCTGACCCGTATGGTTATGACCTGATACCAGCAGGCTGCCTCCGAAATCAGGATAGAACAGCTCGTCCGCCTCATTCATATAGAGTTGATATCCTTTTAGGGGTTCCATTACGAAAGCTGAAGCATCAAACCAGCCGGTTTCGGGATAATAATCCATAAAGCCCTCGTATTGGGTCTTCAACTGTCCGCCATTACCGTCCAGAGATGCAAGAGCCGTCGGTACATCCATTGCAACCTGGGGAAGATATCCAATCCAATTCCAACCCTGAGTCACAGGGAAGGGTTGAATCTCGACAGGATTACCCGTGAAATTAATCCCATCTTCAAGATCCATATTGATCATGTACATTTTGGTGGGGTCAATCTCCCAGTTGGGGAACCAGCCAAAATCCGGATAGTACTGTGCAAAACTGAATTGATCCTTGATGAGGTTCGCACTTCCCGTCAGGGATGAAAGCACATTGTTCAGCGTCATGTCATCGGACACGAGGTTCAGGGAGAACCAGGTCCAACCTTCCAGCACCGGAACATCCACTTCAAATTGACAGCAGGTGATACCGTCATAGCCATCACAGGCCATAGTGGCATCCGGGTTAAAATTCAGGGCATCAGGTTCCATACATCCCCAACAGCTGTCATCACAGCTGCCGTCGTCAAGGGTTGCTTCCGGATCATAATTACAGTAGTTTTCACTGATACAGCCATAACAATAATCCGGTTCATTCCCCGTCAGGCCTCCAACACATCCGCATTCGTTCTCAAAGGCTTCACCAAAGCAGTCACCATTACAATCCATGTCAGTGTTGCCTCCCAGACATACGCCGCAGTCATCAATTTCATCGGAAAGACAGCAGCCGCCGAAATCATCGGTTACGTGAGGTCCGAAGCATTCACCGAGACAATCCATGTCATTGTTTTCACCCAGACAGACGCCGCAATCATCAATTTCTTCTGCATAGCAGCACCCGCCAAATTCATCATTTATTTGGGTTCCGCCACATTCGCCGGCACAGTCGTTGCTCAGACAACTTCCATCATCATCGGTAGCAAGCGGATCGTAATTACAGGCCTCAGAATCGGTACAACCGTAGATCGTCCAGGTATAACAGTCACCGTACATCACCGGAATTTCACCCTGTCCGGGAGGAGCAGAAACCACCGCATCACTCAGGCAGGACAGATTGCTTGTAAAGGTATCAAAAGTAAGGATTGTCAATAATTCGTTCCCCTGAGGAATATAATCAGTTCCAAAAATGAAACCAAGAACACCCCCAACAGGAGTCGTTGTAACATTGAACCCATACTGTTCAGCGGTTCCGCCATAGGCACCTGTAAGTGTCAACCCACTGACGTCAAACTGGAACCCGGCAACCACATAATCACTGGTGTTGTCCATCCAGACTTCAACGGTTCCGGCTTCCGCATCGCCGGCGCCGAAGTACAAATTGATATTGGAGAATACGCAGCAACTGTTATCCCCGTTACAGGTCATCGTTGCTCCAGGATCATAGTTTTCGGCAAATTCATTGGTGCAGCCCCAACAGCTGTCATCACAACTCCCGTCATCTACCGTGGCTTCCGGGTCAAAGTTGCAATACAGGTCGTCGGTGCATCCAAAACAGAAATCAACTTCAAGTCCCGTTTCACCGCCGACACAACCACATTCATTCTCAACCGCAGTACCGAAGCAGTCGCCGTTGCAGTCCATGTCCTCATTATTGCCATCGCAGACGCCGCAATCATCCATGGCGTAGTTTTCAGAAAGGCCGGTATTCCCTTCAACACAATTTCCACAGTCATCGATAAAGGCCGTCCCGTCGCAATCGCCGTTGCAGTCCATGGCATAATCCGGATCCAGACCCGTTAAACCGCCTGCGCAGTCACCACAGTCATCGATAAAGGCTTCACCAAAGCAGTCGCCATTGCAGTCCTGATCACTGTTAGCATCATGTTCAGAGTTACCTCCTGAACAGACACCGCAGTCATCAACAAGTGCTACTCCAAAGCAGTCACCGTTGCAGTCCATGGCAGCATTTTCACCGAAACAGACACCGCAGTCATCCAGATCCGCCTCAAAGCAACAGTTTCCCTGACCATCATCTACATGGCTTCCGCCACATTCACCGGCACAGTCATTGTAAAGACATGACCCGTCATTGTGGGTAGCCTCGGGATCAAAATTACAGGCTGTGTCATCCGTACAGCCGTCGATTACCGGAATAAGTTCCGATATTGAAATGTAGATATCACCGAAAATACCGGAACCGGCGCTGTAGGTCGCAGTGGTTTCATACTCAGCATGTACAGAGGGACGATAGATCCGTATAATCAGCGGATTGCCTTCAACATATCCAGGCAATTGATAGCCGCCATAGGCACACATATCCACCGAACCGATTGCAACGAGATTCAACTGACTGCCAGACCATTGACCAGCCGCCACGAGTAATTCACCGAATTCGCTGTCACAAGTTCCGTTGCTGAGCATTCCGCTGCCGTCATAAACTGCTATGTAGTCCCCTTCATACAGTCCGGTAATCGATTCCTGGAATACAATCAGCTGTGTAATCCCGGTTTCATCAATCTGTACATCGTAGAAGACGCAGCTGCCGTCATCAATGGTATAAATGGGGTCATAATTGGTTGCGGTTTCATCGGTACAGCCAAAGCAGAAATCCAGCTCGAGCCCCGTATCTCCGCCCACACAGCCGCAGTCATTTTCAACTGCTGTTCCACCGCAGACGCCGTTACAGTCCATGGCAGCGTTGAAATTTTCCTGAAGCACGCAGTCACCGCAATCGTCTGTCACGGATTCGCCAAAACAAACCCCGGCACAGTCCATATCCGCATTTTCACCGAAGCAGACACCACAGTCATCAATATCACTGTTAGCAGCATGTCCCGTATTCCCTTCGGAACAGACTTCACAATCATCTATAAAAGCCGTACCGTCACAGTCACCGTTACAGTCCATGGCGGCATTGAAGTCAGCAGGAAGCACACAATCTGCGCAGTCATCCGTCACTGATTCGCCAAAGCAAACGCCCGCACAATCCATATCACTGTTGGCTTCATGCCCCGTATTCCCATCGGAACAGACATCACAGTCATCGATATAGGCTGTACCAAAGCAGTCTCCAAAGCAATCCATATCACTGTTAGCTTCATGTCCAGTATTCCCTTCGGAACAGACTTCACAATTATCGATAAAGGCCGTCCCGTCACAGTCACCATTACAGTCCATGGCAGCATTGAAGTCAGCAGGAAGCACACAATTTTCACAGTCATCCACTACTGATTCGCCAAAGCAAACGCCTGCGCAGTCCATAGCCCAATTCTCTTCCATACCGGTATTTCCACCGACACATTCACTGCAGTCATCGATATAGGCCGTACCGTAATAGTCTCCATTACAATCCGTGAATTCTGCTTCCGGGATAATCCCGCAGGGACCAACAGTGACAAGCGGTTCATGTCCAGTATCACCGGCAACAATGACATCATTCAGGCAAATCAGTGTTTCAGGTCCGGCGTGCTGGAACGTTAAGGTCGCAAATGTTCCATCTCCGGCAGGGTAAGTACCACCACTTATTGAGAATGCAATCACCTGTCCGTTTTCTGCATTGAAACTCACGGTGAAGTCAGGATTATCCGTAGCGGCATCTAACAGCGTAACACCTGTGAACACAAACTGATATCCTCTTAGAGGAAGATCGCTGCCGGAATAATCAATCTCTACGGTCCCTACGCCTGTTTGGCTGTCAAGGTCCATAAGACCGATACTCACGGTGAGATCACCATCTGGCGTCGGATCGTCACAGCTGTCAACATAACCCTCTGGAACCTCACCGAGGCAAAAAGCTTCTCCCTCGCCAAATCCAATTCCGTCACCGTCATAATCTGTGCAGTAAAGCAGGGGGGCCGGTTCAAAGCAGCCGCAACCCAAATCATCCGCATTGTCCCCGAAGCAGACACCGCAGTCATCAAATTCTTCGGTAAGACAACAGGTCCCGTTCAAATCTTCTATGTGCGCTCCAAAGCATTCACCGGCACAATCCCTGGTCACTGTTCCACTCATGACCACTGTCACCACCCGAACAAACACCACAATCATCCAATTCGGCAATCCCGTAATAGTCCCCATTACAATCCATGGGTCCTTCAGGGATATCCAGGCAATAATCATTATAGACAACCGGAGCATGTCCTGAACTACCGGCGACCAGCAGATCTTCAATGCAAACTGTTACAGCCGGTCCGGTATGCTGAAAGGTCAAAGTTGCCAGTGTCCCGTCGCCTGCAGGATAAAAGCCGCCGGACATTGAGAATGCCAAAACCTGCCCGTTATCGGCATTAAAACTGATGCTGAAATCGGGATTATCCGTGACAGCATCCAGCAATGTTACACCAGTGAAGACAAACTGATATCCATTTATGGGTAGATTGCTGTTGTTGTATAGAATGTCAACTGTTCCGACACCCGTTTCATCAATAAGGGGATCTCCGATAAAAATCGTGACTTCACCATCCGGAGATTCATCTGTGCAATCCAAAACATAACCGTCGGGTATCTCATTAGCGCAAAAGAGTGTTTCTGATCCCGGATTTCCTAAACCGTCACCGTCATAGTCAAAACAGTATTCCAGCGGAGCAGGCTCAAAACAACCACAACCTAAATCATCGGCATTGGCTTCATGACCGGAATTACCGTCGGAACAAACTCCGCAGTCATCAATATAGGCGACTCCGTCACAATCACCGTTACAGTCCATGGCGGCGTTGAAGTCGGCAGGCAGAACACAATCTCCGCAGTCGTCCGTAACGGATTCACCGAAGCAGACGCCGGCGCAGTCCATATCGCTATTGGCGGCATGACCCGTGTCACCTTCTGAGCAGACCTCACAGTCATCAATGAAGGCTGTGCCAAAACAGACGCCGGCACAATCC
>JAADGM010000150.1 GCA_013152375.1 FCB group bacterium
TGCAGTCACAGGCGAGAGGTACGGCATTATCGGTGTTGAAATAACCCGGTAGGTGTTGAGCGATCTCGAAAAATCAGACATCAATCAGTCATTTTAACAATTTTGGAGGCCCCGGAAGTGCTGATCTCTCCCCGGGTAGCACCGCCTGAATAATACAGCGCAGAGGCTCCGCTCACGTCACCGTTGACGGTCCCTGAAAGATGGATGCTCGCCGTGCTGGCACCACTGATCTCTACCCTGGCATCGGTGCCTGAAAAGCGGCTTAGATCAGCCGTACTGGCCCCGCTGACGGCGAGGTCAAGCCGACCTCCCTCACCACTGAGGGCCAGCCTGGATGCGCCGGAGAGCTCTATCGCCAGAGCCGTAGGATTAACGGTACCGGTGACTTTTCCGGTTCCGGAACAGGTAACGGCCAGAGGATGCTCAAGATTGAAGGCGTTCAGTCTGGCAGAGGATACACCGTTCAGTTGAAGTTCACGGAGATCCGGAAGGGTGATATGGGCCGTTAAGGTTACCTTTTTATACCGGTATTTATTGTCGAGGGTAAGCGTTAAGGTCCGTCCTGATTGGGATGCCCTCAGGTAGGTTTCCAGGTTATCGTCAATGCGAAGGGTCACGCGGTAGTTGTCGCCCTGTGAGATTTCCAGGTTAAAGGTTTGACCGGCTTCAATACGGTCAAAATCCGTGAAGTTTTTTTCGAGTGTCAGCAGCTTGCCGGAGCCCTGAATGGCGGGGATTCCGCTCACCACCGATTTACAGTGAATTGTGAAAAGACCGACCAAAAGCCAGACTCCGAGTCGTGTGTAGTTCTTCAGCATGGTAATACCTCGATAAAATCATTTAATAACCCCTCAAAATTATCACCGGGGTCAGGGAAAAAGACAGGGTTTTTTGAATCTTTGACGTCGTAAATTTCTGCCCAAAATCGAAAGGGAAAAAATGAGAAATAAACTTTTAGTCATCCTGACATTTTCGCTGTTGGCAGTGTACTGCAGTAAAGAAGCTCCCGCATTTCCGTGGTCAAAGACCAGTTTTGCAGATGCGCAGATTGCAGCCGGAACCCGGCTGATCCAGCTTGAATTTTTCACGAACACCTGAAGTTGGTGTAAACGGCTGGATGCCGAAACATTTGTGGATGGACAGGTCATTGAAGTGGCCAACTCGCTTTTAAATCTGAAACTGAATGCCAACGAAGGTGAGGGGAAGGAACTCTCACGCCGTTATAAAATAGAAGGTGTCCCCCAGATGGTTTTCGTCACCAATGACGGAACTGAAGTGGACCGCATCGTTGGGTTCCTGCCGCCGGATCAGTATAAATCCCGCCTTGAGGACATCCTTGCAGGTAAAAATACGATACCCGATCTGCTGGCACGCTTTGAAAAAACACCGGATGACCTGGAATTGGCGGTTCAACTGGCCGGTAAGTACGAAGACAGGGGCGATTATGACAGTGCCGCCGGAATGTATGCCTCAATACTGCAAAGTCACGCGGACAGCTCTTCGGAAGAGGTTAACCACGCCCGCTATTTTCTGGCGATGAAAGACCTGTTTGCAGGTGACAGATCCGGTATTGACCGGTTCATCCTGAAATACGGCTTCTCAAAATATGTCTATGATGCCTACCGCGAAATGGCTCAGTATTATGCCGCCCAGAATGACACCCTTCAGGAGGTTGCCGCTCTTGAAGCCATGTCACAAAAATACCCGGATGACCCCAGTGCCCTGAATGCTTTTGCCTGGCGCATGACGGAGTTGAATATGAACCTCGAAACGGCCCTGCAGCGGGCAGCCCATGCCGTGGAACTGACGCGTGATGATGCCACACTCCAGGCGAATATACTGGATACTCAGGCAGAAGTATTCTGGAAATTAGGGCGAGCGGACGAGGCTGTCCAAACCATCGAAAAAGCGTTGAAAATTGATCCGGAGAGTTCTTATTTTCAAGGGCAAAAGTCCAAATTTCTGGGCGCCGAATCCTGATCTGAAAGGAGATCCATGTACCAATTAAGCGGTTTTATCCCCCACAATTTAGACATCCGCAGCTGGGATGATATTCGCCCCTATTTTGACAAATTGCTGGCAGCAACCCCCGCCACTGTGGAGGACCTCGAACAACTGATCCTGCATTACAGTGACGTCATCTCCGTTTTTGATGAACAGTTTGCCTGGGCTTATATCAATATGTCCTGTCATACAGATAATGAGGATTACGTCAGAAAATACGAAATATTCGCAACTAAAATTCACCCTGAGGTCAGCAAGGCAGCCAACCGCATAGATCAAAAAATTGTGGGAGATCTGCAGTATGAGAAGCTGGCCCCGGAACGTTATGCCCAGCTGAAGCGAAAATTATCGAGGGACCTGGAAATCTTCAGAGAAGAAAATGTACCTCTTGACGCCCGGCTGTCAAAATTATCCTCTAAATATGAGCAGATTGCAGGCGGCATAACCGCGACTATTGACGGAGAAATTCTGCCCATTCCCCAGGCGAGTGTAAAACTGCAATCCAGCGACCGGGCGGAAAGAGAAAAAGCCTGGAAAGCAATAACCGCTTCGCGGCAATCGGCCAAGTCAGATCTGGATGCTCTTTTTTCAGAAATGGTCCAATTGCGTCACCAAGTCGCCCTGAATGCAGGGTTTGACAATTTCAGGGATTATCAGCACGCCAATCTTCACCGTTTCGACTATTCACCCCAGGATGCCGAGATCTTCCATGATGCCATCGAAAAACATGTAGTGCCTCTTGCCCGGGAAGTGGTTGACAAGCATCGGCGCAGGCTGGGACTATCCAGACAGGATTATCGGCCCTGGGATGTATCCGGCGAACCTGCGGGTCAGGAACCGCTGAAACCCTTCAGGACGGGCTCCGAACTGTTGGACAAAACCCGGCAGATATTTACAACACTCCTGCCGGAATTCGGGACGAATCTGGGAAAAATGGATTCGGCCGGACTCTTTGATCTGGACTCCCGCAAGGGCAAGGCTCCCGGCGGATACAATTATCCTCTATCCGTCACCGGCATGCCGTTCATCTTCATGAATGCGGCAGGGACTCAGCGGGATGTGGTGACACTGATGCATGAAGGAGGGCACGCCATGCATACATTTCTCACCAATGATGAACCCTTGTCCCCCTATCGGGATAGCCCGGCTGAAGTTGCCGAAACGGCCAGCATGTCCATGGAGTTGATGACCAGCAAATACTGGGATGCGTTTTATACAGAAGCTGATTATCTCCGTGCCCGCAGGGAGCATCTGGAGGGCATTATTACTTTTTTCCCCTGGTGTGCGGTGGTGGATGCCTTTCAGCACTGGATCTATCTGCATCCCGAACATACAACTGCAGAACGTGACGATGCCTTTGTCAGAATCTATAAGCGATTCGATACCGGGCTTGTGAACTGGTCGGGTTATGAGCGGGAACTGCGGAATTTATGGAGGAAACAGCCACATATTTTCACCGTCCCTTTCTATTATATCGAGTACGGCATTGCCCAACTTGGGGCATTGCAGGTTTACCGGAATTATAAGGCAAATAACGAAAAAGGTCTGAAGGATTATATGGCAGGATTGAGTCTGGGGTCAAGCAGATCCATTCCCGAAGTCTGGTCTCAAATGAATATCCGTTTTGACTTTTCCGGCGACCTGATCCTGGATCTCATGGAGATGATTCAGGAAGAGCTCTCGGGTTTGGAGTCTTAATACCTGAATCGATACGTCAGCTGGGCCGAACTATATAACAGGTCCTCATCATCTGAAACAGCATATTCAAAATAAAGTCCGGCATTAAAAACCCTGAGGAACTGATAATTGGCATTCAGATCCAATGTCTTTCGGGTTTTTTGCTGCCCTCCGATCCCGTAGTTGTAGCTTTCAAACTGAATTCCTGAGTAAATGTCAAACTTATTATTGGATATTTCCGCCCCGGTCGAACCACCGTATTCTTTGTAAAAAACACCACCCACATGGTAGAGAGATACTTTCCAATCGAAGTCCTTCCCGAAAAGGTCCTGTTTGTCAAAGGACAGACGATAGTTCTGCTGGGGAGTACTCTGGTTTTCCAGTGTCAGCAGGTTAGCCAGCAGGGTCAGAGTTGTTTTTGCGCTTGTGCGGATGGACAGTCTTGCCCCACCATTTGTGCGGGCGAGATTTTTATAAACCGTGTCAGGCTGCACTCCATTTGGATAATACCGGTTATTTGAAGTGTAATTCAGACTGATACCGCCCCGGAGATACCGGCTCCAGTGAAAGTCGAGATAGAGATTGGCTGCTGAGATACCGGCACTCTGACCGCCGGAAGGCAGATCAATGATCGTATTTGAATTAAGGCTGATGAAGCTCCACGGCTGCAGAAAGAGGCTTGTGACTGCAGACGAACTGGTCACATTACCTGAGCCACCCTTCAGCATGGCAAAGCTGAACCGCCTGAGAACCCGCTCACGGTTGGTATACCGAACATAGCCGCCGAATTTCGGATCCCGGGTTCCGGATTCTACAGGTGTTGTACCGCCGGTGAGTCCAAAATTAAAATTGCCAAATTTCCGTGAAACATCCAGGCCGTCAATAGCACCAGCTCCGCCAATGCCACTGAGATAAACCCTGCCGCCATTTATGGTCCAGGGGCCTAGATTACTGTGCAGTTTCATCCGGTACCAGCGAATGCCTGCCGAGGTTGTCTCCGATGAATAGCGGGTTCTGGCATATACCGAGAGAGAAAGAGGTAATCCCAGAATATTCGAATATGAGAGATTCAGCAGCGCATAGTCCCGCCTGATAAGGGTACCGAGTGAATCTCTGCTCACATCGGACCGGTTTGAGCGCACAGACAAACTCCCGCTGATCCCTGACTTCTGCTTCCAACTTTTCCTTGCCGGTGGGAAGCCCGCGTTTTCTGATGGCTTTTCCGGTGTTTTGGCTGTGACCCGGGCTGACACGATGTCTCCGACGGTGATGGCCGTATTTTCGAGTACGGAACAGACTGATGAATTTGTTGAAAGATTGGTCACCAGTCCGGTTCCGGCCGGTGAGCTTTCGTGAACTACAGCCAGCGTGTCGCCAATGCTGATACCATCCTTTTTCCCCAAATCTGTGTAAAATGACTGGGAAGTCACATAAGTTACCGTTCCAGTCACAGTCCCGGCTGCAGAGAGCAGTCCTGCGAAAATAAACCAAATTAAAACTATTTTATGCAGGGCTCTATCCATGGCAAGAGTAACAACGGTTCGATTCATAAGCATACCCGGATTTACCATTATGTTCACTATCCATTTTATTTTGATCATGTTCGTGACAGGCGCCGTTTAAACCACAGGAAAAATCAGCGTAGTTATTCTCATTGATATGGCATTCGGTTGTGCAATCCGTCCAGCGGTTATTGTGTGCACCTGAATATATCCTGAAGATGATATCGTGCAGTTCTACCTGTGCAGGCGCCCAGGCAAAAGGGTTATGGCACATTTCACAGTATCGCGTGGAATAGGGATCATGGGCATCCACCCCGTCAAATTGATCGGCGTGACAGCTTTCACAGGCGAAATCAGGGCGGTCAAGCCCCACATCTTCAGAATTGATCGTGAGATGACACTCAGAGCACTCCAGTAATTTATGGACACCCAGCAGGGGGAAAAAGGTGTTGTCATGAGCATCTCTCCAGTTCATATCCAGCCAGTCATTGGTCGTGTGACATCTGTCGCAGTCAAATCCGAAACGGTCGGAGTGGGGATCAAAATGACAATCTGCACATCGCGAGGAAGTTTCTTTGAAAGCGTGTTTTTCCGCCAGTGTACTCCCTGTATGGCACAAACTGCAGTCAACGTGCTGATGCTGACCTTTCAGAGCGAAGGATCCGGCCGAATGGTCGAAAGGCAGAAGCGTATGCCAGCCCTGCTCCTCGTGGCAGTCATCGCAGGGCCTGTCTGTCACCAATTCCCGGGACAGACCCATAACGATCAGGAATACGACTCCCGACAGCAATCCGAACCGCACTTTAATGGGTGAGGGACGGGCTCTTTGGGGTCCGCGCCGTGGTGATTTTTTGATCATCCACACGTCCTTTTTGAGTTAATCATCCCCACAGGGACCATTCTTATCGCCGTTGGGATGGCACTGATAACATTGTACAAAGGTAGCCGGATTTGACCAACTGCCATCCTGATACTGAAGGTTCACATACCAGTAAGGATTCCAGCTGGTACAGGAGACGCAGACCCGTGAAGGATAAAGCGTATCATCTTCCATATCATCGTCTCCGCCGCCGCCGCAGTGCTCGTCCAGCATTCGCGACTGCAGGTGCTTATTGGCATGACAATTATCCCAGCAGGAATAGGTGTCAAAAGCGCCGAATGTGTGGCAGTTGTTGGAGCAGGAATTACCCCATTCACCGTTATGCTCTCCGCCGTAGATATCAAAATAGATCTGATAAGTTGAGCCATCGTGGCGACTGCTGGAAAAGACTACATTCTGCCAGTTATTTGTATTGTTGTGACAATTCTGACAATCATCAATAGAAGCCCCTAATTTCGGAGCGGTCGTGTGATCAATCGATGGCAGCGGGTCTCCGTTATTCCCGTTGTAATTGTGACAGTCTCCGCAGGGTCCGACCGGTGCCTGGTGCGGGTCCACCGCCTGCCAGTTATCTTCAATATGGCAATTATCGCAGTTTTGGCTGTACCCAAGTCCCACATGATCAGGTGAGACGACCGACTCGTAATCATATTCGTGACAGGTGTAACATCCGGTGTTGACGGTCCCGTGAGAATAGATACTGGGGTTGAACCCGGCAGTATTATCATCGTGACAGTTTGCGCAATACTCCAGAGGATAACCACCGGCAGGTGTGGTGAAATGGTGAGGTTCACCGGACTCAGTGTAGGTTGTCAGGTGGCAATCTGTCGAGGCACAATCCCGGATCACACCACCATTGTCAAACCCGTTTGGATGACACTGACTGCACAGGAGATCCAGGTGCAGCCCCCCCAGCTCAAAACCGGTATTGGCCAGAGAATGGTCAACCACCACATCAGACCAGTTGTCGAAAGAATGACAGCCGCCGCAATCCTGACCGTTCAGTTCATGGTCGGGGTTGAGGGTATTTGCTTCGATCCACTGAGGTTGGTGGCAATTAATACAAGGTGTGTTCGGAACCGTGAGATGATCAAAGATACTGGGTGTCCAGCCGGATGCATCGTGGCAGAATTCACAATCGGCTGCGACCCAGCCCTGAGCCTCATGGTCAGGATCCGTTGTATTTATATAGCTGTCCAGGTGACAGTCCGAGCATAATGGTGATGTATTTAAAAAGGCTGAAGGGTGACAATCCTGGCAGGCCGTTTCTCCATGAACACCGTCTAAGGGGAAACCCGTTACACTGTGGTCAAAAACCATGTCCGACCACAGATCTGTCGTATGACATCCGGCACAATCAATGGGTAAGGTGCTATGTCCGGGTACTGTCTGATTGGCCTGCATCAGCGAGTTCAGGTGACAGACATTGCAGGTCACGGGCGGCGGCAGGTGATCGAATATGCTGGGGACCCAATCAACTGCATTGTGACAGTTGGCACAGTCTGAGATGACCCAGATCTGTATGGTATGCGGCGGATTCTGAGTCTGGCTATACTGATCAAAATGACAATACTGGCAGTCTGTGGGTGTGCCCACATAGCCGTCGAAGTGACAGTCTGCGCAGGCCGGGCCGTCATGAGAATCGGTAAGCGGGAAGTTAGTATCATTGTGATCGAAGATGACGTCATTCCAGCCGGAAGTGGCGTGACAGACGGTACAGTCCTGACCGAAGT
>JAADGM010000068.1 GCA_013152375.1 FCB group bacterium
ATAATGAAATAATATAAAAAACAAAATTATTAAAATAATAATTTGAATATTATTGAATATAATAATGTAGATTGCGAAATAGCATAATAATATTAATTAGCGGTCAAAGAGGCTGTCCTTCGTTTGTCACGATCATTGACGGTTCCACCTGTGTCTCATAATTCTGACATTAACTTCGGGAGCATATAACGGGGCAGACCGGTGCGGTTTCCGTCCTGATTTCGGTTCATCCGGATAGCGACTCCGGCGATTTAATGCCTCCGCAGGGGGAGAGCGCCAGGGGACTTTTAATTCGCCGGTAAAACTGTGGAGTTCAAGTATTATATGGTTTTCAGCAGGGAGATGCAGTCAAATTACCTTCGGACAAAGCAGAATTGCCGGTACCGGTCGGCCGGTTTTTCTCACCGGTGTGGCTTAACCGGAATCAACCAGGGCTGGGGCGGGCTGACGGGGCTGAATTGTCTGAAGGGGGAGCTGAGTACTCACAGGCCGCTTAAGTCAAAGGATGGTATATTTTTTGCTACATATGATGGAAACGGAAATATGCAAAACATCGTCAATTGCAATTCAAATGGAAATAAAACCTAAAATGAATTTAAACGCCGAAACTGAACAGAACTGGGAACCTTTCATCGGGTTACAGATCCGCATTTCCCTGGCAACCCGGACCAAGCTGTTCTGTACCTGCGAGAACCGATCGGGGATGCTGGCAAACTCCCTCATCTGTCCCCACTGTCTGGGGGTTCCGGCCACAGCGCCAAAGGTGAACCGGGAAGCCCTGGCAAAGGCCCTGAAGCTGGGGCTGGCCCTGAATTGCAAAACAAATAAGACGGTCGTTTTCGACAGAAAATATACTTCCATGGAGGCTTCACCGAAGGGTTATCAGATCACACAGCTCAATTATCCGCTGTGCTATGATGGCTACCTTAATCTGCAGCTGAACGGCGGCCTTACCCGGATATCGATCAAGACTATTCACCTTGAAGAAGATGTAGCTGAATTGAAGGAGCTCCCCGGTGAGTCTTTTATTGATTTCAACCGCAGCGGAGCGCCTGTGGTCGTGATCAGTACCCGCAACAAAATTAGTTCGGCAGATGCCGCATATTTATTTCTGAACCGGCTTATGCAGTGGGTCACCTATTTAAAAATTGCGAACTTGCAGGATGTCAGCCGTCCGGTGCGCTGCCGTGCGACGGTCTGTCTGGGAGACACCGGCAACGATAGATACATCGGCGGGAAGGAATTTCCCGAAATGGTGTCCTTTCATGCACTCAGGCGTGCTCTGAAGGCTGAGATCCAAAGACAGAGACACAATATCACCGGTAAGATAAGAACGCTTTACGGCGATGAAGTCCCGGTGAGTGCCGGCAATGAAACGGATCCCGCCAATTCCTCGCAGAGAAATGCTACCAGGGCGGAGACCTCTATCGCTCCTATTCTCATTTCCGAAGCCTTTCTCGATAAACTGCGCAGTGAGATACCGGAGCTGCCGGAAGATAAAGAGATTCGCCTGGTTTATCGCTACGGCATCAATCGTACTCAGGCGGACATGATCTCGGCCGATCCGCTCATTGCGGATTATTTTGAAAATCTGGTAACCTACGTTACCCCTCTTGCCGCCGTCAAATGGCTGCTGGGGGCAGTATTCCATGTGATGTCAGAACAGCAGATCTCTATTTCCGAATTTCCAATCTCATCCAGGCGACTGGGAGAACTGATCAATCATCTGGAGCAGAATTCCATCACTGTGGAAGCTGCCAGAGCCGTTTTCCAGCAGATGTTGGAAGATCCACGCTCCTCCACAGAAATAATCGTAGATAAAATGCTATACATAAGAGAAGATTACGATAAATTATTTGCGGTGCCACAGCGCAGATACAGTCAGAATGCAGACAGTGACCAGCAGGGAGATGCGGACGAAATTCAGAGCCTTTACCTGGGACAGGTGTGGGACCTGCCAAAGAAAAAGTCCGATATTAAATCACTGAAAGCGCTGAATCCGAAAATAGTAAAAAAATAAAAGTACTGGAGTTAAAATGACAGATGTATTTGAAAATATCCTGAACCAGCTGAACAGGCTCGGTGAGACCGTCGTTGATAAGTCCGGTTTCTATTTTAAGAAGGCCGTCGATAAGGGTGAAGAACTTTCAAGAATCGGCAAACTGCAGTTTGAGATCGAGAAAGCCCGGCGGGACCTGAAAAATAAATATTTGCGTCTCGGCGAGTATATTTATCAGCAGAATGAAATCTCGCCGGAAGAAGTCCTGCAGAGTGATGATTATCGACAATTCCTCGAAGACATCAAAACCATCCAAAACCTGATCGAAGAAAAAGAACAGGAAAAGAAGGATATCAAAGTTCCCTCCGAAGAAGAGCTTGAATTGACCGAAGAACAATAATTCAATTTTAAAGAATAGGGGAAAAGCCCTAAATTTTACAGCCTGAATAATTGTCGTATCGGTTTTGGCTCCATCAAGACTATAAAATGAAAAATCGCGGTTATAAAATTATCCTTGTCTCCGATGAACAGTCGGAGATTAGGCAGCTGAATATTAATCGGAATCTGCTATACGGTATTGCAGTAATGCTGTTAGTGGGAATCGGTTTGCTGTCGTATTATTTTTCCGACCTGTATTCAAACAGAGTCTATGCTGCCCGGTTGGAACAGATCAGAGTGGATAATACCAAATTAATTGAGGAAATTCGCGAAACAGAGCAGAGAGCCGACCTTTTGCAGACTCAATTGGACAGCATCCGGAAGCGGGACGATCTGATCCGTGAGATGGTGAAGCTGCCCAAGATCGATGATGATATCCGCAAGGTCGGCGTCGGCGGCGCAAATGCCCCGGATGAGGAATCATCGCTGGAGTATTTGCTGCCTGATAATTATAAGGGGCTGCATGCCCTCAAGAAAAATTTTGATTTTCTCAACCGGCTGGCCAATCTTGAAGAACTGAGTTACGCCGAAATCTATGACCGCGTAACTTCCGATCTTGTTCGATTCCAGTGTTATCCTGCCATACATCCGGTTTCCCTGGAAGACTGTCATCTGACCTCGGGCTTTGGGATGCGGGTGGATCCTTTTGACAGAAAAAACAGGTTTCATGAAGGTAACGATTTTGCCAGCCGCTGGGGAACCCCCGTCAGAGCTACTGCTGATGGCGTCGTGAAAGCTTCAAAATATTACGGAACCTTTGGAAATTATATTGAGATCGATCACGGATACGGCCTGAAAACAATTTACGGACACATGTCCAGACGCAAGGTAAAAAGAGGTGACAGGGTTACACGAGGTCAAATTATCGGCACGGTGGGGAACACGGGGAAATCCACTGCGTCTCACCTGCATTATGGCGTTAAGTATAAGCGAAGAGATGTGGACCCTGCTGATTATTATTTTGATCTGACCTTTGAATAACGCCTTTTGTCGGCTTCGGCCCGAGACTTCCCAAATTCATAAATGAAACAAAAATTTTACATAGAGACCTATGGTTGTCAGATGAATGTCTATGACTCTGAACTGGTAGCCACCCTGCTGAACAAATCAGGGTATGAAAAAACCGATAATATGAGCGAAGCGGACGCCATCTTTCTAAACACCTGTGCCATACGGGAAAAAGCGGAAGATACGGTCCATAATCGCCTGGATAATTTCCAATATCTTAAAAAACAGAAACCGGACATGCTCATCGGTTTGCTCGGCTGCATGGCCCAGCATCTCAAAGATGATCTGTTTGAACAGAAACCCTTCGTAGATATCATACTCGGTCCCGATTCCTATCGAAAACTGCCGGAAATCATACGCAACCGGCGACAGCTTGAGGATCACGTCGTTGATACAACCCTTTCACGGTATGAAGTTTATGAGGACCTTTTCCCCGTGAGAGCATCCGGGGTCAATGCCTGGATCTCCATCAGCCGGGGATGCGATAAATTCTGCACTTTCTGCATTGTCCCCTTCACCCGGGGGCGCGAACGCAGCCGCAGCCTTCAGAGTATAGTCACGGAAGCCCGAAAAGCCGTAGCGGAAGGCTACCCCGAGATTACACTGCTGGGGCAGAATGTCAATTCCTACCGCACAGAAACCGGAGACTTTTCCGAACTTTTGGAAGCTGTTGCGGCCGTACCCGGTCTGGAACGGATCCGCTATACCTCACCACATCCCCAGGATGTGGATGACAGACTCCTGCAGGTAATGGGGGAACATGCGAATATCTGCAAGCACATCCATTTGCCTCTCCAGGCCGGCGCAGACCGGATCCTGAAACGGATGAACCGGACCTATACCAGGTCGCATTTCCTGCACCTCGTAGAGCGCATCCGACAGATCCTGCCTGAGTGTTCCCTCTCAACGGATATCATTGTGGGGTTTCCCGGAGAGACGGAGAAGGAATTTCTGGAAACTCTCGAAGTGGTTTCAGAGGTTGGTTTCGATTCTGCCTTCATGTTCAAATACTCCATGCGGCCGGGAACAAAAGCCGCAGAATATTCCGACCAGGTTGACGAAGCCGTCAAGCAGGAGCGTCTGGAGCGGTTGATCCGGCTGCAGAAAACAATGAGTTTGGAGAGGATCAGGCGGCATATCGGGACCCGGCAGAAAGTGCTGGTGGAAAAGGAAAGCAAGAAATCTGACCGTCAATGGGCCGGGCGGACGGATGGCAACACCTGGGTAGTTTGGGACAAAACTACGGAAACTCCCAGGCAGATTGTAACCCTGGAGATCACCGATGCAAAGGGCATCACCCTGTTTGGGAAAAGGATTGATTAAAGGAATATACACATGAGAATACTGAAAATATTTATCTCAATTATCATTATTATTGGACTGAGTCTGCTGTTATATGAAAACCAGGAACTTAATCCGGATCCCTTGTTGATCTGGCTGTATCCCGGCGTAATCAAATCCGTTTTGCTGCCTATCCTGATTGCTCTAACGCTGCTGGTTGGCGTCGTAGTGGGATTCCTCATCGCTTTAAGCCAGATCCTGACTGAGAAAAGTGAATCGCGTATTTTACGTACGCGGGTCAAAAGGCTTCAGGGTGAGCTGGATGAGCTCCGGAATCAGGCCATCAGCGATGTGAATGATATCGTCATCCGGGATACAACGGAGAATGTTGAATTATGAGCTTTAATATCTACCTTGTAATCGCCGTTGTCATAGTGGTTGCCACGGTCATTTATTTTTTTCAGGTAAAACCGGCCAAGAAAACCAGCCTGAAAGATCTCTATTCCGAAGGCTTGGATCTGCTGGTCACCGGTCGTCTGAAAGACGCATACCGGAATTTCCGGACCCTCGTTCAGAAAGATACCAATAATATCAAGGCCTATCTTAAACTGGGACAGGCGGCCCGGGAGGGGGGCAATCCGTCACAGGCGCTGAAAATCCACAGCAGCCTCATCATCCGCAAAAACCTGACCCAGTACGAGCGCATCGAACTGTATAAGAATCTGGCGCTTGACCATGCCAAACTGGGAGACCTCAACGCCGCTATTGAAAAAGTCCACACCATCCTGAAATATGAAAAGGGGAACGAGTGGGCGCTGACCCACCTGGTAAAATTTTATCGGGAAAATCAGGACTGGGCCAAAGCGGGTGAATATCTCGCCCTGCTGCAGAAAACACTGGGCCGGGAGGATAAACACAAACTTGCTCTCTACAAAACCCAGGAGGGCAAAGCCATGCTGGATCAGAAAAACTTTGTGGATGCCCGGGAAAAGTTCGATGAAGCCCTGAAGATGTGGAATTCCCTGGGTGTGGCTCATTATCTGTCCGGGAATACCTATTCCACCGAAAGTGAACTAGCCTACATACAGGCGGAAAAAATCAAAAAAAAGTCTCCCAAGTCGGCGGCCAATCAGAAAAAATATGATGAAGCCATGGATCGGGCAAAATCTCTGCTCGCCAAGGCCGTGAGTAACTGGATAAAATTTACCGAGACCGATCCGGAACAAGCCTGGCTGGTTCTGCCCAAATTGAAAGATGCCCTGTTTGCCCTGGGGCGATATGATGAGATTGAGAGTATTTTAAAAACCATATTGTCCAAAGACGGCGACAACACCGAAGCGCTGGCAGCACTGGCGGATTTTTACAACAACAAAGGTGACAACCACGAAGCTATCGAACTCATCGAATCCGCCATGGAGAAAGATGATCAATCCCTGGTGACCCATCTCATCCGTCTGAAGCTGAAACTCAACAAGCCTGAGCTTCGTAAATTATCTGCCGAGGTGGACAAAGTTATCGAAATTGCTTCTTCTGACAAATATATCCGCTACCGGCAGGATGACCGGTCCGACCTGCGCTGGCTCAATGGATCCATCGATTACCCCGACAAGCCGAACGAATAGGCACCTTCTTGTTCCGCTGCTGCTGATCACGGCCTTATCGTTGGCGGTGACCCAGAGTCTAGACAGCTGGATAGAGATGGCGGAACGGGGCCGTACGGACGAAGTCAATGACCACATAAATTCGATCCGGCAGCAGTATAGCGGGGACGCCGGGTTAATCTACCTGTCAGCGTTGCTTGAAACCGACGGAGACCGGGCCGTCGGCCAGTACCAAACGCTTTGCGACAAGTATCCCCGGAATCAATACTGCCCCCGGGCGATGCTGAAACTGGCCGAATATTATTATGTATCCGGCTTGTATATCAAATCCGGCGACTGGTTAAAGCAGTATTTACGGCAGACGACCAACGCCGCAGACAAAAAGCGAGCCCTCAATCTGCTCCGAAGGTCACTGACCATTTCAGGCAATGCGGACTCGGTCAATTATTATCTGAAGCTTTTCGGCGGCTCTTCCGCAGATGACCACCCTGAAACCGGATCGGCTGAAGTGCCGAAGACAGGTGCAGCGAAAGATGAAGTGACCACTCCGGTCGGCCGGGGCGGGTATGGCGTTCAGGTGGGCCTGTTCGGCAGTCTGGAAAACGCCGGTAAACGCCTGAAGCTGCTGCAGAGCAGCGGTTACGACGGGCAGATCCGGATCACCATTAAAAACGGAAAAGCCATGCATGCGGTGGTCATCGGAAATTATGCCACCGATGTCAAAGCCCGGGAGATCAGCCGGCAAATTAAAGCCAGCCTTGGTCTCGACTCTTTTGTTGTCAAAGAGGAATGACCCGGATAAAGCGCAGACAGTGAATTTGTCTTCGCACATGGAAGCGAATGCGACCCTGGTGGGCGCCGCGGCCTTCAAAGCCGTTGAGGGGCAGAAATGTCCCTGGTGGGTTCGATTCCCACACGTTTCCGCAATGAGGGGACTGGCAGCGGCTGGTCCCCTTTTATATTCTTCTTCTTCGATTTTCCGAATCCGTTGGTTGACGGATGAGGAACCACGATAGCGATAGCGTATAGGGCTCATATGCTTCCGCTATACGGTATAACCCTGATGATATTCCTATTGTATGCGGGGCTTTTCCCATCTAAACGTTTTGGAGGGATGTGATAACTTATCAGGGTGTCCACATTTTTGTTGGTACATCAGAACCAGCTTGTGACCATCTTTGAAGAACGTATTGAACAATACCTGTAAATGCTGTTTATTCAAAATCCTGTAAACCCCCAGAATTGGATTAGAAAGAATTCAAGTCATGGGAAAAGATGGCTTTTTAGAAATCAAGATGACCTGATAGATCATGAAGTTGAACTGATGTTGCTAGGGCTGGCCCCCATGGATTCCACCGGGTAAACCCTTCAGGGTTGCCATTTGCCAAGTTCTGTTTTTTATTCACATTCAACCCCGTTGGGGTTGAACGTCCCGCTACACCTTTTCTCCCCCTGCCGAGGGGG
>JAADGM010000065.1 GCA_013152375.1 FCB group bacterium
GGTCGCTTCTAAAATCAAAGGACCTGGCAGCCTTGCAAACCCGGGAACTGATCGAAAGCACGCTGGCCTCCGTCATCCGCAATTATTATAATGTTGCCCTGCTGGAAGAAAAAGTTGAAATCGCCGAAAACACCCTGCAGATATCACATCAGAGGGTGGAGAGGGTCAAGGGCAGGGTTGCCTATGGCGGATCTCTCTCGCTGGAATTATTAAATGCGAAGGTAGATATGCAGACTGACAGCATCAACCTGCTGACCGTAAATCTGCAATTGGAAAATGCCCGTCGGGATCTGAACCTGATCCTTGGCAGGGATGTGGAGGCTGAAATTGAAGTTTCCTCGCTGGTGGACTTTAGTCCCGCAGAAGATGTCAGCTACTGGCTTGAACAAGCTGAAGCGAACAGTTCTGTGGTACAATCCTCAAGTTCGAAACTTGAGCAGTCTTTGCTCAACCTGAAAGCAGCACGTTCCGGTTTCTATCCCTCGATCAGCGGAAGTCTGTCTTATGATCTTTCCCGGATAGATTCTGACAGCGGTACTTTAAAGAAAGGAGAAAGTGCCGGGGTCACAGCCGGCCTGAATCTGTCACTCGATCTCTTCACGGGGTTTCGTACTGTGAACAATATTCGGAATGCACGCATAACGGTGAAATCTTCAGGGGAGAAACTCCAGCAGACCAAACTGACGCTGCGGAAACAGCTGCTGAACGCTTACTCAACCTACCGTAACGCTCTGCTCACCGTCGAGGTGGAAAAACAAAATCTGGAGACCCTGAAACTGAATTTCGACCGCACCGCTCAGTTATATCAGTTGGGGCAGGTGACAACTACCCAGTTCAGGGAATCCCAGCTGAACTGGATTTCGGGTCAAAGTCGTTTGATTAACGAAAAATATACCGCGAAATTCGCCGAAATAGAACTCTATCGCCTGAGCGGTCTGCTCATGGATCATCTGGGATTGACTGCCGCTGATCGCTAAAACAGGAGCACTCCGAACACAGCTTTTAGATGCTGAAAAGGCCCAAAAATACTTTGATGCATTTATTTCTTTAAAAAATGTTTTAATTTTCCTTAACTTTTAAGGGAGGTTGTATGTTGAATACTGCTCTTAGGTTAAAGATTTCAGTTATAACAATTGTATTTATACAAAATTTGCTGTAAATGAATTGCTTTAATGAAGTGAAATACATTTATGTTTATATGAAGGAGTTATATTAAAATGGCAGATCGGGCTACAGGCACTGTAAAGTGGTTCAACAATGTAAAGGGATTTGGGTTTATTACCAGCGAAGACGGTTCTGATGTTTTCGTGCACTATTCTACAATAAACGGTGATGGCTATAAAAAACTTCGGGAAGGTCAGAAAGTGGAGTTTTCAATCCGCACTGACGAAAAGGGCCCGGCAGCTGAAGATGTCACCGTCCTGGACTAGACCTGTCCGGGGTACCCAAGTAACTACAAAAAAGCTCCAGTGATGGGGCTTTTTTATTTTAAGTAATGATCAAAGCGGATCAGGAGAAAAAATTGAAAAATAGTGATCACTGCGGATTTATCCCTCTGCCCGGTTATCAGCGGCTCGCGGAAACAGAAATGCTGGCGGTCAGCAGGGAATTCTATACTAACATGGCCCGGCGCAGGAGCGTCCGTGATTTTTCAACCGAGCCGGTTCCCAGGGAAATTATCAGAAACTGTCTGGCTGCTGCGGGTACTGCGCCCAGCGGCGCCAATCTACAGCCCTGGTATTTTGTGGCCGTTTCAAATCCCGATCTGAAACACAGGATCCGAATGGCTGCAGAGCAGGAAGAGCACGCATTTTATAAGGAGCGGGCACCTGAAGAGTGGCTGAATACACTTGAGCATCTGGGCACAGATGAACATAAACCCTTCCTTGAACACGCACCCTGGCTGATCGCCATCTTTGCCCGGAAATACGAGCGCGCGGAGAGCGGAGATATCCGCAAGCATTATTATGTCACCGAATCTGTTGGAATCGCCGCAGGAATGCTCATAACAGCTTTACACAGGGCAGGACTTGCAACATTGACGCACACTCCAAGTCCCATGAAATTTCTAAATGAAATTCTTGACAGACCGGGGAACGAGCGTCCCTTTCTTTTGGTAGTGACCGGTTACCCCGCTGAAAATGCACTTGTCCCGGATATCCACCGGAAAAATATTGCTGAAATTGCCGCATTTTTATAATCGCTACCGTTGGAACATTATTTAACAGGGAATTACTGTGAATATTAGCTCATTTTTTCGGATGCTGTTTGGGGCATTCATCGTTGCCGGACTGCTTTCCGCTCAGGGGAAGCTCCCCGAGCGCGATCAGATTGATCCAGCCTATCGCTGGGATCTGGGGGATATTTATCCGACCGTTGCCGCCTGGGAAAAGGATTTCAACTTCGTAGATTCTCATCTTGATGACCTTGCCAGCTATGCAGGCAAACTTAACCGCTCGGGCATGGCCTTACTGAAATGTCTGACCCGACGGGATGAAGTCCTGCGTATCCTTGATAAACTGAACGTGTATGCCTCTTTGAAAAACGATGAGGATACGCGGATCAACGAAAACCAGGCTCTTGCTGACAGGGTGGCCGGTCTGACCGTCAGATTTGAGGAAGCCACAGCCTATATTATTCCCGAAATACAGCAAATCCCCGAGCTCACCCTCGAACGTTTTATCCACAAAACTCCCGGGCTCAAAGATTATGATCACAGCCTCCGCAACCTCATCCGACAGCGGGCTCATACACTGGATGCCGCCGGGGAAAAATTGCTGGCCATGTCCGGAGAGCTGGCCAATTCCCCGGAAAAGATCTACACGGCGCTGACGACCACCGATCTTGAATTTCCGAGCTTTGTAAACGACGCAGGGGAAGAGGTCCAACTGTCCGAAGGGCGTTATTACAAAGCGCTGCAGTCTGCTGACCGGGCTGTGAGACGCAGCGCCTTTGAAGGGATGTTCAAAACTTATGAGAAGATCGTAAATACCAATGCGGCGGCCTTTAGTTCTGCGGTTAAAGCGGATATCTTTTATGCCCGGGCCAGAAATTATAACTCAACGCTGGAGGCCGCACTAGACGATGCCAGAATACCGGTAGAGGTTTACCACAATCTTATCCAAACGGTCGGGGCAAATCTCGCACCGTTGCAGCGCTATCTGAAACTACGTCGTAAAATCACCGGCATTGACGACCCGCATTTATATGATGCCAGCTATCCGCTTTCGCAAAAGGCGGCTCTGGACTATCCCTACGACGAGGCGGTACTAATCGTCGAAAAAGCTTTTACTCCCCTGGGAGGGGAATATACTCAGAAAGTCAGCAAAGCCCTGTCTTCGCGCTGGATTGATGTTTATGAAACGGCGGGAAAAGGAACCGGGGGTTACAGCTGGGGACCTTATGACGTCCACCCGTATATTCTTTTAAATTATTCCGGCACACTGGATGACCTTTTTACCCTGGCCCATGAGGTGGGGCATGCCCTTCATTCAGTTTACACCAACAGCAGCCAGCCCTATTCTAAAAGCGAATATACCTTGTTTACCGCGGAAGTTGCCTCCACTTTCAACGAAAATCTATTGCTGCGGTATCTACTGAAAACGGTAGACAGCCGGCCTCTGAAAATAGCCCTGATCGATCAATGGATTGGAAATCTCATCAGTACCGTTTATGTCCAGACGATGTTCGCAGAATTTGAGCTGAATGTGCATACCCTGGCTGAAAACGGTGAAGCCCTTACAGCAGAAACACTGAATCAGGCCTACCTCTCTGTTTTACAAAAGTATTTTGGGGCTGAACTGGTGATCGATGATCTATATAAGCTGAATTGGGGACGCATTCCTCATTTTTATGAAGCGTTTTATGTGTACAAATACGCCACCAGTTTCTGTGCATCAGCGGTCCTTGCCCAACGAGTATTTGAAAATCAACCCGGAGCCACAGAAGCCTACCTGAATTTTCTGAAGGCGGGGAATTCCGACTATTCGCTGGAGCTGCTGAAATCGGCAGGCGTGGATATGAGTTCACCCCGGCCAATTATTGAGACAATTGTTGAGTTTGATAAGCTCGTGGACCAACTGGAAAATTTACTTACAGATCGATAACTCGTAGGACTGAAGATGTCAATGCCAAAAGTACTTATCAGCAGATGCCTGGGATTCGCCTGGTGCCGCTATGACGGAGGGATCATCCCCGACGAATTCGTGCAGATCCTTGGAAAGTATGTAGAGTTCGTTACTGTTTGTCCGGAAGTCGGGATCGGATTGGGCATACCGCGTGATCCGATCGACCTGGTTCAGGCCGGTAAAACTACTGATGTCTATCAGCCGTCCACAGGAATGATTCTGACCGAAAGCCTCACGCTGTTTTCCAGAAAATTTATTCACAGTCTGCCGGTACTTCAGGGTGCGCTTCTGAAAAGCCGTTCACCCTCCTGCGGCGTGGGGGATACAAAATTATATGCTTCGAAATATGACAAGCAGCCGTCAGGCTTAACTTCCGGTATCTTTGCAGCGGAACTTACACGGGCTTTTCCCGGTCTGGCGCTTGAAACAGAAGACAGACTGCTGGACACCACCATCAGACAGGCTTGGCTGAATCAGGTCTTTGGCGAGGCATCAGTACCCCGACAGTTGAGAAAATGATGCAGGCGTATGCTGAAAATGTCCCCGTGTAAGCTTGCTGCGTCTTATCAGGAGCTTTGGTCTGAGTTCCGGCGACCGAATTTCCCTATTAGCCCGATGAGCAGGAAAATAAATCCTAAAGGCCAAACGGCAGGATTAGGATAGATCACAAATCCCATAATGACCCATACGGCTCCCAGCACCAGAAAGACATCGTACTGTTTACGTTTTTTCATTTTTGCAATGTGAGTGTTATTTCATTCCTAATTTTCGATTCTGCGCCAACCGTTCAATCGCTTCGGTTAGTCGCCTCTGCAAGGTCGATTCTCTTTTTGCGCCGGTAAGCCACAGAATATACTGTTTTCTGTAACCGGGTGCAAGGTTCACAAAATTTTTCCAGGCTGTCTGATTGCTTTTGAGAACTTGTTCCAGTTCTTCAGGCAGCTGCAGTTCAACAGTTTTGCGAGCCGCTATAAAATCTTTTTCATATTCTGTTCTCTGCTCAAACAGGGTGAGGCCATGCGGGGTCATCCTGCCGGCTGCTATCATTTTTTCAGCCCGCATGATGTTCAGCGGGGACCATTTGCTTTTTCCTGTTCTTGCGGTAAACTTATGAGTATAGCGCTCCTCATCCAGTTTCCTTTTTACTCCGTCTATCCAACCGAAGCAAATGGCTTCCTCAACCGAATCCTCATAACTTATGGTTGCCTTCCCGAGGTGTTTTTTATAATACACCAACCAGACGCCTTTTTCAACACAGTGGTTCTTTTTGAGCCACTCACGCCATTCCTCACGGTTTTCAGGCTGAAAATATTGCATTTTCTAATCCGGTAATTCTTATGATCTTCAGCTCGCTCAAATTTAACTATTTTCTGAGCAATTGTCCCTATACTGCATCACCCAGCCCCATCTTCCTGAATTTTGGTTATCCCGTAAAACCTTACACCATACATCCTCACCGGTTTATTCATTAATAAAAAGTCAGTTCGTAACTTTGGACCGTCTTCCGATCCATCTTGCAGTTCTGGCTTTATATAAACGATATTCATTGCCGTATAAATCCTCAAGATAAGGTTCTGCAAGGAAAATTGTATAGGACCAGATCACGATGACAAACACAATTGACAGCAAAATAGCATATCCAGATCGCCCTGCCAGAGCAATTCCTCCGAGCAGGAAAAACCAGCCCACAAATTGCGGGTTCCGACTCCAATGGTAAATCCCGGTTGTGATAAGCTTTGAGGTGTCCTGCCCTATCGACCGGCTAAGGGAACGAAATTCGATCATTCCGATCAGGAGCACAATCCCTCCGGTAAAAGCTAAGGCTACACCCACCGGCAATGCCACTTTTCGAGCAATTGGTACTTCCCAAATGCCGTAGAATGACGAGAGTATCAGTGAAACATGGTGGAATGCCCACATGCTGAACCACAGGACCAGCAGTTTGTTCGTATAAGTTTCTTTCCGGTTATAAATTCTCTTGATTCCCGGGAACACGTAAAATCCCAGGATCACTGCTATACCAAAGAAGCTCACTATCAGAAGATACAGCATACTTTCAGTCATAGTTTACAGCTGGCTCCTAATTATTTTCTCACCGGAGTCCTTCGGCCCAAAAGCTTATTCATTTTGATCGTCTCCGTGTTCCGACTTAAGCCGTTCCAATAAAGTTGTATAAATGGGCTGATTGCCGATTTGGGCCGTAATCAGTGCAGCCGTTACCGCGGTGATGATGAGGGGCAATATCAATTCAAAATTTGATGTCATTTCCACTGCCAGGACCAGACCCGTTAAAGGTGCCCTGACAGTTGAGGCAAATATGCCCGCCATTCCGGCAACTGCAAAAACCCCCGGGTGTAAAATGAGCTCGGGGAAAAAGGGCTGCAGAAAACTCCCAAACAGCATCCCGAAAACGACTCCCAGGGCAAGCAGTGGTGCGAAAATGCCTCCGGGCAAACCGGTACTGTAACTAAAAATTGTCAGCAGCATCCGGCCGGTAAATAAAATTATCAGAAACTGCAGCGTATGTGCATGATCAAGCACCATCCTGATTGTGCTGTAACCACCGCCAATCATATTCGAATTTAAGATTCCAACCGCTGCGATGACGAGGCCGGCGCCGACTACACACAAAACCATGACAGTTCTTGAAAAATTACTGAAGAGGTTCAGAGAAACTATTAAAAGTTTATTGAAGAGATACCCTACAAAACTGAATAAAAAGCCCAGAACTATAAATAACCAGATGCCCGACAGCGCCGGACTCGGGAAAACCACCATTTTAATTACCGGATCGGCCCCGACTAACAACCGCACCACAAAATCTGCCGTGCCCGACGCCACCATGATGGCGGCCACAGAAATAAAAGTATATCTGAAATGCCCGTGCATCTCTTCAATTACAAAAATTACTCCCGCAAGAGGCGCATTAAAAGCACTGGCGAGCCCGGCAGCAGCACCAGCAGAAACCAATGTGTTGGTTTTATGATCAGGGTGCCTGAAAATATCTTTGATCATTTTCCCAATATTGGCTCCGAGCTGAATTGTGGGACCTTCGCGGCCCAGCAGAAAACCACTTCCCAGCGAGAACAGTGAGGCCACAAATTTAACCGGTATTACTCTTTGCCAGCGCAGAGGCCTGATCTCATCCAGAGCTCCTTCAATTTCCTGGACACCGCTCCCTGAGGTTTCAGGGGCAAATTTACGGACTAATATCAAGGCAACACCGATCCCGATCACGCCGAACAAGAAAGGATAAACCCAGCCGATAAACCCTGCTTTGCCCGGATCCGAAAATAATCGTTCTCTGAAAGTATCAATGGCGGAGATTGTAAGTCGAAATACTGAACCTACCAGACCCGCAATGCCGCCAACAACGAATGAAAAAAATATTAATTTGAAGTTTTTAGGATCGGTATTTGTGAATCTCTGTGATGAGGTACTATACTTCCCGGAATGCTGTGTTGGCTGGTTCATAATGTGTTTGTTTGCGTTATCAACAGTAGATTCACTTTCCTTCATCGGATGAAATAACCGGCGTGGAAATTATTGTTCGATAACTTTTCATATCAGAATCTAACGCTATTTAATCTTCGAAACTTTAGAAGCACGTT
>JAADGM010000072.1 GCA_013152375.1 FCB group bacterium
ACCGTTGGCATCAATATTCTGCTGATGTAAGAGATAATCCGCAATGAGTCTTCATTAAGAAATCGCTTTTTGACTTTCATTGTGAGATCATTTAGCTGCCGTCACCATGATGGAGGTCGCTAAAAACGGTATGGAGGTTGTATCATTTTTAAACAGTGTCTTTCTAAAGAATCTCTGCAGCGGCGCCCATTTTATAACATCCATAGGCGCTGTGATGTAGTGCAGTTCAATATTTGAGAATCCTGCAGAGATCAGGATCTTCAGGATATCTTTTTTCCGGTAAATTCTGGCCTTGGCATACTTATCGTGCAGCTTTTTCGGCAGCCAGGAAAAGAAGGGCACGCGATTCCATGGGAGGACGGGCAGATAGGCTCCGTGTGTTTCGAAAATCCACCACCGGTTAGGCACAGAGATAGCCACTCGTCCCGAAGGCTTTAGTTTGTGATAGATATTACGAGCCGCCTGATAGTCATCTTTGACATGTTCCAGAACTTCAAAGGAGATGATCCTGTCAAATTCCCGGTCAGGACAAAATTCACCGGTTGCATCCTCCTGCGAATAACTCACGTTGGAAAGCTTCAGGCTCTCTATTTTCTTTTTCAGCTGATCGAGATTCCGTGCATCCACATCAATACCATGACAGATACCAAAATGGCCGGATAACTTGATGAGGCTCCCGCCATTCCCACAACCCACATCCAGTAAGGAGTATGCTTCCCCCGTAAATCCTTCGACCGCTTTTAAAATATTGATCCGTCTTGTGACGATGAAGTCATCATAATCGGCTGTTTTTCCTCTGGCAATCGTTTTCATGCAGGATCTGTCATTCTATTTTAACAAAATAAGTTTCCGGGTTTCAACCGTCGGGCCAAGTCTGATCCTGGCCCAATAGATGCCGCTGGCATAATTGACGGCGTTCCAGCTCACGGAATAGTGATTGCCCGGCTGCGTATTCCTGACCAATGTTTCAACCTCTTTACCCTGTAAATTGAAGATGGCGATCTCAACGTCCGTTTCATCAGGGATTGTATATTCGATGGTCGTAACGGGATTAAAGGGATTTGGGTAAGCCGCACTGATGGTGGTCCCGGTTGGAATGTCCTGTATTTCTCCTTCAATACGCCGGCCGGTCCAGTCGCTGATGAGCATGTCCGACACTTGCATATCTCCCTCGTACATCAGAATGGAATCGTTCTGCAGCGACGCACCTGACGGGCTGAAAAACAGGATAATTCCGCTCTCGCAGTAGAATTCCCAACTCTCCGGAAGCAACACTTCCCTGATTTGAAAATTCCCGCTTACCCGGAGTTGTCCTCCGGCTATCGGCCCGTCGGTTTGTAACCGCATCAAATTATCATTTAGACTTAACCTGGCGAATGCAGGTTGAACAGTCGGTATTAGCCGATCCTGTAAAATCAGATTAATCAGGAGGATAATATCTAAAATATTGATAACTCCATCCTGGTTGAGGTCTGCCAGCACAAACTCACCCCCCGGCAGGCCACCGTAAATGATATAATTAACCAAAATGATGATATCGAAAATGTTGAGGGTGGCATCATGGTTCAAATCACCGATGAGTCCCGGGACTATGCTTTCAACCGCACCCATATCAGGTGCATTCCCGCTATATTCATCCGCCGATAAATCGACGATAACGGTCCCATCAACTTGATAATAATCGGTGCCTGCGTCGATACAGGGGGAACCCGTCTGGAGTGAAAAATCACCGTTGTCCGGGTCCATAAACAAGGGGACTGAATTCAGGTTGCCCTCTCCCCAGTTAACATCTCCTGCCCAATGGTTGAATCCGGCTTCACCACCCATGACATCAGAATAAGCCATTTCGAGCGCCGCGTAACTGGCAAGATGGATTTGTTCCGGAGTATTATCCCAAATGATAGAGTTAACACTCACCACCGGGTCGCTGTTCAAGAGGAATAGCCCTCCTCCTGCACCCCCAGCCGAATTATTAACAACTGTCGTATTTATCAAAATCGGCCCCGATCCATCGTAAATATATATGCCGCCGCCATCCGTAAGGGTCGTATTGTCTGCAATAATTGAATTTCTGAAAATTGGATCACAGTGATTATCCAGATGTACTCCCCCGGCATGAGTCATGGTCGTATTCCCCATAATTATTACGCTGTCCAGTACCGGATTTGAGTGATTCCAGCAGAAGATCCCACCTCCGCGGGAATAAGCCCAGTTGTTGAGTATCCTGACATTTTGCAAAATAGGACTTGAATAAGCATTCATGACGATACCGCCTCCATCCTCCTGGACAGAGGTATTATTGGCCACCACGGTGTTGCTGATGGAAGGGCTTGAATGCACAAGAAAAATACCGGCGCCTTCGGCGCTGCCTCCTCCGTCGGCTGTATTACCGTTAATGTTCAGGGCCGTCATTAAAGGATTGGAATAACGACAGTATATTCCGCCGCCGAAAAAACCGATATTATCGGTAATGATGAGGTTCTTTAAGGTTGGGTCGGCATTATCGCAGAAGATGCCGCCGCCTCTGCCGACGTTCAAATTTCCACCGATATTTCCACTGCCATGCGTGATGGTAAAGCCGCTTAATATTGCTGTGTTGTTTTCGTCATTCTCAAAAGTTACTACACTGGCCATTTGACCGCCGTCAAGAATGGTCTGATAGATATAATTCGTATCCCCTGTAAAAGTGAACATCGATGTCAGGAGCAGGTTTTCGCCGTTGAAATTAATATTTTCATAATAAACTCCCGAGTGAACCAGAATGGTGTCGAGTTCCTGTGACACGCCGATGGTATGCTGAATGGTCTCGAATGGATTCTCCACCGTTCCCGTTCCGGATTCATCCGAGCCGGTGTTGGCTACATGCCAGATATGGTCACTGGCATAAATGCAACTTCCGTCATCAATGATATTTTCAGGTTCGTAATTGAGGGCGGTCTGATCCGTGCAGCCCGTGCAGGTTGAACCATCTCCTTCACAGACTCCGCAAATATCAAAGACGTTGATCTGACAGTATAAGCTGTCATTTTTATCTAGATAATTGTTCACCCAGCCGCTATATAAATGACAGGCTTCGATTGAGACCGAAGCGTTCCCCCAACTATCACCGTCCAGATCCTGCCAAATTGTTTGTGTTTCTTCACAACATTCACCGAGTTCGTCCAATACCCAGGTTCCATCACAGGTGCCGTTACAATCTATGATATTTGAAAAACATCCGTCATCCGGGTCATCATCATTTATAACCCAATTTTCATAATCCAGACAGGCAACGGCGGAACTGTCCGGATTCCCAAGGCCGTCTCCGTCGTTGTCATACCAAACGGTGAAGGGTTCGTCACAACAATCGCCAAAATCGTCTTCAATGCAGGTGATTATTATTTCTTCCGGGGTGTACGGAAGCCGTTGAATTAAATCATTTGCAGTAATAAAAACTAAACCTGGAAGGCCAGATAGGGTGACTATGATAATTTTTTTATATGTATTCATGTAAACCCCGCAATTGACTTAATCAGGGTGGTTAATTTTGAAAACCGGAAGTGATTTCCAACCGGCAGTGTTTTCCGGCAACAAAGTTACCCGACCGGGCCATTTCGATTCAATCCATTTATCGGAATAAGGGGAAGTCATGCAGTCCGTCCGGTTTTTACTGAACCGTACAATCTGAGGCGATACATTCATCAATGAAATAAAAAATCCCCCGCCTGAAACAATGTTCACGAAGGGGATTTTCTCGGTACGCCCATAGGGACTCGAACCCCAAACCTCCTGGTCCGTAGCCAGACGCTCTATCCAATTGAGCTATGGGCGCTCCAGGCATTTACCATTTTTTGTAGCGCATAGGGGAATCGAACCCCTGTTACCGGCGTGAGAGGCCGACGTCCTAACCCCTAGACGAATGCGCCAATTCTGGTGTCTCACTCAATACAGTTAATCATTAACTGCATGTAAATCCGTTTTCACTTCAAAAAGCATTGGCGAACCCCTGTTATCCCGTCCGCAGGACGGGACGTCCTAACCCCTAGACGAATGCGCCAATTCTGGTGTCTCACTCGATACAGTTAATCATTAGCTGCACGTAATCCGTTTTCAAATCAAAAAGCACTGGCGAACCCCTGTTATCCCGTCCGCAGGACGGGACGTCCTAACCCCTGGACGAATGCGCCAATTCTGGTGTCTCACTCGATACAGTAATCATTAACTGCACGTAAATCCGTTTTCACTTCAAAAAGCACTGGCGAACCCCTGTTATCCCGTCCGCAGGACGGGACGTCCTAACACCTAATTCTGGTGTCTCACTCGATACAGTTGTCATCAACTGCAGATAATAATCTGATAATCACTTCAAAAAGCACTGGCGAACCCCTGTTATCCCGTGCGCAGGACGGGACGTCCTAACACCTGGACGAATGCGCCAATTCTGGTGTCTTATTGAATAAACGACCCGGTTGATACAGCCTTTGGCTGTTTTCTGCTGGAGGACTAGGATTCGAACCTAGATTGACGGAGTCAGAGTCCGCAGTCCTGCCATTGAACGATCCTCCAAGAATAAGCTGTTAAAAAGCTGGCAAATTTAAAAGTATTCGCCGCCATCAGCAAAATAAAAAGCCCGACAGCTGCCGGGCTTTTTATTTATGGAATTTCAATTTATTTCATTAGTACAACGCGGGAAGTCTGTGTCATGGTCCCGCTGGTAAGCTGAATGAAGTAAATGCCTGAAGGAAAATTACCCGCATCCCAGCGGTATGTGTGAGTCCCCACGGACTCAAACCCATCATGGATGACGTCCACGACCTGTCCCTGCAGGTTCACCGCTGTCATTTTTACATTGCCATCCACAGGAACTGAAAATGTAATCCCGGTTGTGGGATTGAAGGGATTTGGAAAGACACTATCCAGTGAAAATCCATAGAGGCCGGTCTGGATAATATTATCGGATAAGGATTTGGTTAAGCTCAACTCAGACCCGTCTGCCCCTGCGACGATAATATTCACATCGGCAGGTGTCAGTCCGGCTCCGCCTTTAATAACAAATTCTGCCTGATTCTGATTAAAAGGTGTATTCAGCATGGAGAAAGCAATCATACGATTGATGCCATTCTGAAACCTTTGATTCACCGTAATATGGAAATTATCGTTCAGTTCGAAAGGCATTTCATCACCGGAAAAGCCCATTTCAACGCCGCTGAATTCCACATCTGCCCTGATTGTGACCAGCAGATCGGAACCTTGGGGTGTGAAGTTAACAAAGGCTGTGCCCGACAGGTCATCTGTGGCTCTGGCGAAGTTATTGACAATAAGATTTATCATCTGGATAACATCCAACACGTTGATCACACCGTCTCCGCTGTAATCGGCATCACCGATGGTGCAGCTGTCAAAATCAGGTGAATTAATACCGCCACTGAGAATGATATTAACGGTAGTCACGATATCAAGAATATCGATGACCATGTCATCATTGATGTCACCTGCCATGTTGTTGCAGTCGTCACACACATCTCCGAGGCCGTCTCCGTCAATATCTTCCTGACCGGGATTATAGTCATTGGGGCAATTGTCATCCTCATTCAGGATGGAATCGTCGTCCATATCAGGATTATTTTGCGGACAATCGTCCAGCATCTGCTGGATTTTTTGGTTGGCCACATAAAAATTAGTCTGATTGGCTTTGTAATAAACCTGCATTTCATGTGTCAGGAAAACGGTACTCGGGATTGCGTTGCCGGTGTTAAACCAGTTGAACATGTGGTCACCGTAGCCATTTCCGTCATTTGTTATCAGGGGATAGCCGGGAGTTCCCATATCACCCCACTGTTCACAGGTATAAGGTTGGTTCATATCCATGAGTGCTGTCATGATCATCACCTGATCATTATCTTCCCATTCCTGGGCAATACTATCGAATTCAGGAATAAACGCAACACAGGGTCCGCACCATGTGGCTGACATATCGATCATGGTAACATACCAGTTTCCGCCGTTTGTTGCTCCATTGAGATCGGCAAGACTCAGCATTCCGTCCGGCCAATCGCCATAGCAGACATTAAATTCAACCTGCTGATCGTCCGCCGCAACATAATCATTCAGATTATACACGGAGGAAAAGGCAAAAGTACAGAACATAAGAAGGAGTATCATTAGGGAGTATTTTTTCATAAGTTCCTCAAGTTAGTTGGTTGTTGGGTTTTCGGGTTATTTCATTAATATTGTTTTGACAGTTTTCACCTGATTTCCGGCGATGAGTTTTATGTAATATACTCCGGATGGCAGTGCGGCTGCATTCCAGGTGTAGGCATGACTCCCCACCGATTGAAAGCCTTCAAAAACAGTAGCGACCTGTTGTCCCATTACATTGTAGGCGATGAGGCTCACCAGGCCGTCTGTGGCGACTGTAAAAGAGATTTCGGTCGCAGGATTGAACGGGTTTGGATAGACGCTGTTAATTTCGAATGAATAGGGACCATTTTGTACGGCGTAATCGTCGTAAGTACGCGTCAGCTCCATAGCATCCCCTGAAGAACTGCCAACCACGATATAGATGTTATCGGGGTTCAGCCGGCCTGAACTATCTAAAGTGAGTTCTACCAGGTGGCTGTCAAAAGGGTTATTCAGCATTGAATATCCCACCAGTCGGAAAACTCCATCGGTAGTAGCTGACATCAGCTGTATGTGGCTGTTGTCTTTCAACTCGACCCCTGAAATTTCAGAATTGACTGCGGCAAGTTCAATGCCGCTGATATCCACATCCGAGTGAATGGTGATGTGCATCTGCTCATCCCGGGTGTAGAAATTGACCGTGGCTTTCCCCTGGTCAAAAAGCTCGACAGCGCGCTCAGATCCGTTAACAATGACATTGATAATCTGTATCACATCGAGGATGTTAATGATCCCGTCCGAGTTGAAATCAGCGTCCGATTTGGCACAATCCGTATAATCCGGTGAGCCTATACCACCTGCCAGAATCATGTTCACGACCGTAACGATATCCAAAATATCAATGGCCATATCGTCATTCACATCGCCGGCAAAATTGCTGCAGTCATCACAGGCGTCTCCCAGACCGTCTCCGTCCGAATCCATCTGATCCGGGTTATAGTCGTTGGGACAGTTATCATTTACGTTTTCAATCCCGTCTCCATCCATATCAACATTACTGCAGGGTTCACATTCATCCAGTAATTGCTGAATAAAATCATCCGAATTGCCGCCGACACAACCGTCGATGTTATAGCATTCCGATTCCCAGTTGCTGTTGTTGGTGTAAGTCCAGGTTTTGGCCCTGACCCGCATCTCATGATCAATGATAACATAGGATGGCCAGGCATTGTAGTGGTCGTGAAACCAGTTAAAAAAAGTATGGTCCGGATCGTCAATGATAACCGGAATACCGGGTTCCCAGAAATCACCCCATTGTTCACATGTATAGGGCTGCCCGATATCTGAAAGTGTATTTAAGAATTTTACGTGAGGATTATCTTCCCAACTCATCGCATGATTGTCCATCGGCCCGATGTCACTAAAACAGGTGCTTCACCAACTGGCTGCCATATCGATAAATAAAATATAATAATCACCGCCATTAACGGCACCATTGAAATCGGCTAAGGTCAATTGGCCGCCGGGATAATCTCCATAGCAGGTATCAAAGACCTGATTTTGATGATTGTCACTGATAATATCTCCGGCATTGTAGGTTTGAGAAAGTGCAAAAAACAGGAACGGGATCAAAAGTAGTGTTTTTTTCATTGTGTTCTCCTTGTTAAGGATTGTGAATCCGTTGACAAAGTAATTTAATGCCCTATCGGCACACGCCAATTTACACCGTTACAATGATTTTCTCAAACCCCGATTCCTTTACCCTGTGATATTGCCAATGAGAACAATGATGTCGAGAACAGTGATGGCTCCGTCCAGATTGACGTCAGCATCCGATAATGCACAGGCGCTGTAGCCGGGTGCATTATTGCCTCCGGTCATGATCATGGCAATGATCGTAACAATATCCAGGATATCGACCGCCTGATCATCATTGACATCCCCCGGGAGGGTGTCACAATCATCACAGGCATCTCCGAAACCATCCCCATCCGAGTCAATCTGTTCAGGATTATAAGTACCGGGACAGTTATCTGCCAGATCATTCAAACCGTCTCCGTCAAAATCAGTTTCGCCGCAAGGACCACAGGCATCGAGTAACTGCTGAATGGTCTCGTCCGTATCTCCGTAGGGTCTGGGTTTCGCAGCCACCCGCATTTCGTGATCGAGCACTGCATGATAGGGATAGGCAATACCGTCATTCAGCCAGTCCCGTACAGTCCCCGGGTCTTCGAAAATAACGGGAATCCCCGGAATTCCGAAATTACCCCACTGTTCGCACGAATAGGGAAAATTCAGATCTGCAAGTGCAACAATGAAGACAACATTGGGATTATCTGACCAAAATTGCGCATGTTCATCCATCGGACCGATGTTATTGAAACAGACGCTTCACCAGGTTGCCGAAAGATCCACAACGGTGATATAATAATGACCGCCGTTCAGTGCCCCGTTAAAGTCTGCCAGTCTGATCTGATCGGATGGATAATCACCGTAGCAGACATCGAAAACTGTATTTTGATCCTCGAGACTGATAGTATCGCCGATATCATAGGTTTGAGAAAAAGCCACAGCAAATAAGGCTGTGCACAACACAAATTGTTTTAACATTCCTGAACTCCATTTCCAAGTTTATCATTGTGGTGGGATAAACAGGTCGGAGTTTAGTTGGACTGTTTAGCTCATCTCAACAGGTATTTATTGACATATTGTAACAGCACTGAAACGGTTCAGGCATAGTACCTGTAAAAACCCTGCCAGTCTGTGTTTCTGAATGGTGGATGCTTCGATCGGTTAAATTAAAATTGTTTTCGAGGGATGTCCCGAACCCAGGATTCAAAAGCGGGTTCAGGAGAATATGACAGGTTCGCTCTTTCGGCTGAAGAAGGTGAAACCGATTAAAAAATTGCCCTGTAGGTTACTTTCAGACCCTCATCGAAATCAGGCTGGTCCGCACAAATGCCGTTTGCGCAGATTCGGCCTCCCTTCAGCGAACCGTAAAACAGCGAGAGTTGGTTCCCCGAGTTGATATCCCAGGAGACTTCATACCCCGTCCAGGTTTTATCTTCCCTGTTGGTCTGATTTCCTCCGACGTACCATTTCCGCTCTTCCCAGTCTCTTAGGATGCTAAAAGACCAGCTGCTGTGCAAGCGCCAGGTCAGTGCGGTATAGTTGGAGGTGTAACGAATCTCGCCTGAAAATGAATCATCTGTTGAATCTGCTGCCGGATAGTAAGTTGCAATGGTGGTTAGATCTTTTCTTTTCTGAAATTCACAGTACAGCGTCAGTGAGTTCCCACCGCCGAAATTATAGGCAAAATTGGTGGGAATGGTATAGGCTTCCACTCTTTCATAACTATACGTAATTCGGTCAATTGAGCCTCCCATACTGATCTCATCCTGCGCAGAGGTTACGGAACTTTCCGTGGACTGCTCGATCCGATCATCAACTGACATGCCGTACACAGTATTGAAAATATTATCGGCATAAGTTGAATCAAGTCCGAATTCAGGAAAGTAATTCTGTGCCCAGATATTCCACCAGTATTCGTTGAAGTGGGCTGAAATGGAGTCCTGCAAAGCGCTTGTATCATAATTATCAAAACCTGTCGTGTAAAACTGCTGGTGATGATATTTTGTGACATCATTTAATTCATCATAGCCGATGATCCAGTGGATCTTATCGTCCAAAAGGTCACCGAAAAATTCCACATAGATCTCGCTGAAAGGATAAAAAGCATAATCCTCATCCTTCAGGTTGAAGAGGGCGTTATCTAAAAGTGAAGGTGCTGATAAATTGATATGCACAGTTGTGTCCTGTTCCCACGAGAACGCCAGACTATCTCCAAAATCCTCATAATGCAGGGAATATTGATTGTCCAGCGCTACGCCGTGATGCCGCCGGGCAAAGGACCAATTCCCCATAAAGTTAACGGCATCACTGAAGCTGTGGTTTATCTCAACCTGATGGCCCACTTCATCGTTGTAGTTCATGATGTGGGTTGTGCGCCCAACCAGGGTGGAAGAGGGTTCACGGAAAACAATGGGGGGATTGGACAGTGAAACCAAATTGTACTCCATGTCATAGTCTTTATAATCCCAGGTGATGCCCCAGTCAAACAGATTCGCGTAAACAGCCGTGTAGAGTAAAGAACCGTTCACCCGATCACCGAGAATTTTATTATACCGACTCCATAATTTTTCAACATAAATATCCACCGGGCCGAAGCTCGTTGAGTACATAACCTCATATTTATCAGCTTTAACGGTGTCCGGTAATATTTCGTCAAACGGAATTCGATCGTTCAAATCCTCTTCGAGAGTGGTCAGGGGGTCGGCGTAAAAAGCCATCAGCAGAGGTTCGTCCAGAAACGATTTATGCTGTGCATACAATACGGTAAAATCCCGGTATTCCACTCCTGCAACGCCAAGTTTATTATAGAATTCCCGCAGGAACAATCCCGTCGCTGCATTGATGGCATATTCGTATTTTCCCTGACCTAAGAGCCCAAAGACCCTGAAGCCTCCGGGAGCCATGTATTCCCAGCTGACCCCTCTGAGCGTGTTGTCATAACCCAGAGCCTGATCCTGGGATAAATTTACCGCCAGACCATATCCGTAAAGGACAAAGAGGTCTCCGAGTGTGACATTGAGATCACCATTGTAATATTCAAAATAGAGTTTGTTCAGGGCGTTCTTCGAATAGCCGAAAAGGGGCGGGGCGCTGTACTCCAATTGGGAGTAAAAACTGGTGCTGGAATTCAAATTGCCGTTAACGTCCATCAGGTTTTCGAAGAAGGCATTTCCATAGTTATCGTTCTTCCCGTTGCCGTATTTTAATTCGTAAGAAAAACTCAGATCAGACTGCGCCAAGGCCCAACCCAGCAGCGCAAATAAAATGATAGAACTATTTTTCAAGTGCTTTTTCCTCACGCTTTTGATCTGTTGATTTTATTCCCAATAATTCACGAATCTCGGCTTCAAGTTTCTTTTCATCCCCGGGATTGTATCCCATGTGGCGGCTTATGATCTCGCCGGATTTGTTAACCAATAAAACGTAGGGCATGACTTTTCCCCCTGTTTTACGGAAAAACTCAGCCCTGGGGTCCAGAAACACCGGAAAGGAATATTTTTGAGATTTTACGTAGGATTTAACCTTTGAGGCGCTTCGTGGTGAGTCAATATTAATGCTCATGATCCTGAAACCCGCCTCAGCATATTGCTGGTGAAATTTATCCAGATGTACCATTTCCTTTTTACAGGGTTCACAGGAGAGGGACCAGAAGTTAATGAGGATGGGACCATCCTTATAAAGACTCTGGGTTTTGACGACCTTATTTTTCAGGTCCTTAATCTTCGTCTGGGGCAGCTGAGTATCTGCTGCCTGCGAGATTGTAAATGCCGCCAATAATATCAAAACGAATTTTAGTTTCATTTTATTCCCCTTAAAAAGTAATTGATAATTTAGGTCATAATTTAGAAAGATGAATTACAGGAATAATCTTTGATAACTGTATTAAATTGTATCAACCTGCTTCAGCATGTTGGTTATTCCTTAAACCTTCGCCTTAAGGAACTTAACAGGTGAAGTGGTCCGGAGGAACTTTTTTCACTGAGCAATCGGCCTTCTGTCCCTTTCAAGCTCCTGGTTTCTGTAAAATCCCTTTCAAAACCTACACCGCCGTCGCTGTACACGGCAAGATAATAAAGGCCGTTAACAAGATCATAGACATTGATTACGATCTCCGGCTGGGAGTCGGTATCCAAATTACCTGCATACGGCCCCAGCATCGTTCCGGACAGCGGTTCACTCTGCCAGAGGAGTTCTCCGGTAGCGCCATCGAGGACGAAAAACGTGCAGGAGTCCTGTAAAGCAGCATTTGTATAATTCCGTCCTGCGATAATCTCAGTGATTCCGTCTTCATCAATATCGGCGGAATCGATCCACGAGAGCCATCCGCTGAAAGTGGGAGACTCCCATAAAGGCACCTCTGCCCCTGGTGTGAACAGTTGAATATTGAAAGCGGGAGTTTCTGTGTCTATGCCTGTAATGACTGCCTCAGGGGAGTCATCGTTTTCGATATCAGTCAAATCCTGCAAGATTAACCTGTCCCAGTCAGCTTCCCACAAATACCATAACACGGACCAGGCTTGAGAGCCGTCAAAGACTGTAAGTGTATTGCCCCATTCCTTGGTCAGGTCCGGCGTACTATCCTGATTAATATCAAACAGCAGGTGGCCATATTCCAGGATATCCTGTTCCACTGACCATATTTCCTGAAAGGCAGCATAATGGTCCGGTGAAGCGGTGAGGATCAAATCCACGAGGTTCACGATGTCAAGCACATCAAGCTGACCGTCAGGATTCAAATCGCTGCAGGGTGTTAACTGCAGCTCACAGCTGTCTAGAATACAGGATACCATGCCCACGACATCAAGTATATCGGTAGCATCGTCCTCGTTCAGATCACCCTGCTGACAATCCGCACCGCTCTCAGCGAAGGCGAAGAGTGTATACAGCCCGTTGGTGAGATCATATCGATTGAAAATGAGTTCCATAGCTCCGTCATTATCCATATCACCGGCATATACACCGTACAGGTAGCCTGAGATCGAATCACTCTCCCATTCCACATTACCCGTCAAGCCGCTTAAAACCACGATCAGACTGGTATAGGTTTCAGCCCCTGTCCTGGTACTGTACCCCAGAATGATTTCCTCAATTCCGTCGTTATCCACATCTGATACGGCCAATCCTCCGATATAACCCGGGAACTCAGCTGACTGCCAGAGTGGAACCGTACTGCCCACCGGAATTGCCTGCACCGTGAAGGATAAGGTGTCCGTAAGGTTTTCCCCGAGAAACAAACCAACCGTACCGCCGCCAGGGCTCATTTCAAGAACCCGATCCAGCGTGAAATACTCGTAACTGCTGTCCGCAGCTGACCAGATCATCGACCAGTTGTCGCCGCCGTCATACAGGGTAACGCTGTTTGGGTATTGTTTGGTCAATTCGTTAATCCCGTCCCCGTTAGTATCAAAATAAGGATGCCCGTATTCCAGTCCATTTTGATCAATTTGCCATTCCAGCTGGAGTTGGGGGAACAGGCAGGAGAAAATTAATGAGAGCATAAACCCTGTTTTTTTCATCGTATTCTATGGTTTCCTATGTTTTGTGTTGGATTTTGATCAGCGTCATAATTTTATCGCTGCGGTCAACAAGAGACATTTCACTCAGACGTCCTGACGGGTCGATTACAATTTTGCGGTTCGCCGTGATCACAACCATGCAGCCCGGCATCCGTTCGGAAGCCCTGACCTCACCGTCTTTCCACTTGAATCCATCCCGGAGTATTTTCGGCAGGATCAGCCGTTCACCGACGATGTCAATCCATAATGACGGATTGATCAGCGACGGGTAAGTTTTGAAATCAGGCCGGATTTCGATGAAATGCGGCATATCGATGATGTGCCAAAGCCGGTTATCCTTTCCCAGAATTGCCGGATTTCCGAATTCATCCGTGGAGAAGGTCAAACTCTCTCTGAATTTTAAAAGCGACTCCCGGACCCGATACACCCAGACATCTGTTTCTTTTCCCAATAATGTCCAGAGGGGAAGCGTGTCGGATTCAAGAGGTCCCACGCGTGCGTCGTGTTCAGGGACAAAGTGAACCAGTATCTGACCATTCATGAGGCCTTCGGAAAAATTGGCAGGGATCGTCACAGAGGATAATCTGCCTTCCTGCTGGAGTTGATAATGGATATGCGGCACCGGAGAGCGGCCCGAATTTCCGCAATACCCGATGAGTTCGCCTCGCTGCAGATATTGGCCGGGTTTCACAACCACGCTGCCCTGCTTCAGATGACTCAGCTCACTGTATTCGCCGTTCTGATGATCGATGATCACATAATTGCCCCAATTCTGCTCTGTATTGGCGGTCTGGGGAGGGTTGTCATTCACACGGTTTTCAACGGCAAACACCATCCCCGGAGCCGGGGCCAGTACCGGGAGACCATAGGCGTAATAATCTTCAACACGGTTGCCAAACCCTTTGAGCTGACTGCCGGATTGATCCCGTACTACAAAATCCCAGGCATATCTGCCCGTCCCCTTATGAGTCCACTCTCCGTCATTGCCCTGAAGCACCGACCACTCCCCAAGAAAAGGCATTGTCAGGAGCGTTTTCTGTCTGGAAGAATAGAGTACCCAGCGCCGATACCAGCGCAGATTGGATTCCGGGCTCTTGATCAGGTAAAGGGGAATGGGAACAGGCCGTTTGCTGTTTTCGGGCGACAGAATATTCTTGAGGGGAAATAACAGGAGTATCGCCACGAGATTAAAGGGGAAAATCAATAATGGCAGTCCGCTGGATTGCAGTAATTCTCGTGTCCCGGCTTCCACCAGACCCACCATCAGAATGGCAGCAGTCATCAATCCCACGGATCTGAAGCTGTGCACTACAAAAAAGCCCCCCATCGCCAAGGCGATAAGTACATAATTAAGCCCGTCAAAACCGATCAGCGAGCCGTGGATAAAAACATAAACCAGCATGCCCAGAAAACCGCCCCATAGCCCGGCTATAACCGATATTCTGGAATAGATGGCTATCGCCGCAAGCACCAATACTCCGGAAAGTAAATTACTCTGGAAGAAAATACTTCCAAACATTTTCAGGTACTCAAACAGCACATACGGCAGTTTGCTGAAGAGCCACAGATCGATATTCTGCAAACCTGTGAATGAGGTTAAAGCGGTCTCATGGCCTGCGGCGGTCCCGGGCGTCAGCAGCAGCAGCCAGACTACAGCCGTGAAAGGAATGCTCAGAATTGGCAGATCATACTTCGCAAAATATCCGGCAAGCGCAGTTGACAGGATTCCGGCCAATCCTGCACCCAGAATGAGCAAGACCCAGATCTTCATTGAAGGCACGCTGTATTTTGCCAAAGCCAGGCCCACCAGAATTCCGTTCACACCGAAAATTCCGCTTTCCCGAACAGCGCGGACGGGGTGCAGCCAACGAGCAGTGAGGCTGGCGATCAGGTTTCCGGTGATGCCCATGAGCCCGGCCAGAGGATAGTAAAAAGTGGCCAGGAGCATAAGTGTGGCCGGAACAGGATGAGGCGCAAAAGCCACTACCCCGTATGATTTCAGACAGGTTCGCAAGTAGGCCAGGGGTTCAGCTGTCGCTTTGGATGAGGAGTGTTTCACCGCCCGGTTGATCTCCCGCTAAAAGCAGCTATTTACGGTTTACGGTTCGATAGGTTTGGAATTCATCCGGAACCTGTTCCATTTTCTGGACATAGTCCCGGGTCTCCCGTGATTTGATCACATGAATTTTTCCGTCATCCACGGCGATTACGGCAGGGCGCAAATAGATGAACTGCCAGCTTTGGCTGATATTGTACGCACCTACGTGAGGGATGACCAAATGCTCTCCCCGTCTCACCGGTGGTAAGGCCGCACTCTGCCGCAGGACATCAATATTCATACACAGGCCTCCGTACAGTATCGTGTCTTCTACGGTGACACCCGAGTCCTGCACCGTCTGGAAATTGTAATTGTACCATTGTACAGATGACAACACATTCATGCCGGCATCAACAATGACTCCCCGCTTGCCGCCCGGTAATCGTTTCTGGGCTACTACGGTTGTGATCATTGAGATGGGTTCATCCACCAATGCTCTCCCGGGTTCAATGAACAGTTTTGGAACATCACCGGAACCGAAGGGTCCGTTCAGCAGGATTGGACAGATCACCTCGGCGTACTGATCCACTGTCGGACAGGTATATTCGGCAGATTGCCAGGCCCAGTTCAGGGTGTTATGGGACGCATATCCGCCTCCCATATCCCAATACTTTAATCTTACACCGAGTTGTTCTTTGATATAGGTGTAGAAACTGACCAGCCCCCGGGCGGCAGCGGCGTAAATATTAACATCATCCACGTAAGTGCCAACGTGTATGTGCAAACCCGTAACATCCAGTTTACCCCCGGTTTGGATCCGCTTTACGGCTTCGTAGGCATGACCAGCTTCAATATTGAAACCGAATTTATGCCAGGGCGGATTATTCAGATCCATATTGACCCTTACGCCCACCGGCAATTTTTTTCCCATCTCATCGGCCAGCCCCTCACAAACCTGAATTTCGTCATAATTATCCAGGTTGACCATGGCGCCTTCGGTGAAAGCCCGGGTCAGTTCTTCCCGCGTCTTGTAAGGCCCGTTAAAAATGATTTTATCGCCGGGCATGTCGAGATCCCGGGCAATGTCATATTCAAATCCCGAAACGACCTCAGCCCAGGCACCTTCTGAATGCAGGATTGAGCAGATGGCCTTCAGATAATTGGTTTTGTAGGAATAAGCCACACGGGTACCCGGATAACGGGTACTGAAAGCACGGAACAAATTCTGATACTGTTGTCTCAGTTGATTCACCGATAAGACATACAGGGGCGAACCATATTGCGCCACCAGTTCTTTCACATCGAACCCTGCCAGTCTGCTCATTGGTACGGTTGCTGGCGGGCGTCCGTATTTATTCATCACACCGATACTGTGACGAACAATTGTGGGTTTCACATAGCTTTTCTTTTCCAAAGTTCTATCCTTTATCTTGCTGTTCTTCACCTTCAGAGAAATGTAATTCTCCAAGTGTGGTTAAGTTTTCAATGTAGTCCAGAGGGCATACCAGGTCTATGGCATGCCGGACAAAACAGATCCCGGATTTTGCAGGCTCAAGGGGTACCGGCTTTTCCCCCAGGGCAAGTTCTACGACCAGTCTGGGAAGATTCTGGTCAGCACCGGTGCACAGGTATATCCAGGCCGGGAATCTCGGATTGATCTCGATCAGATTATAGTCGCCGGTCCTGGTGTTCTTCAAGATCTCTACTTCGCAGGGGCCCGTCCAACCTATTTGTTTTAGGATCCTGGCAGATAACTCAAGCAGCTGTTTGTTTTTGAGAGTGACCGCTGCCCAGGCTTTACCTTTGTCTGTGAGTCGTGTTTTCCGAATGGGAACGGCGCCGAGCAGATCACTGTTCTCATCGCAAACACAACAAACATCAAATTCTTCGGACTCAATTTTTTTCTGCAGGATGATGGGGAGCCCCCACTTCAGCCTTAGTTTTTCAAAGTATTGCTGAACATCTGAGTGGTTATTGCAGGTGTAGGCCTCATAGTATATGCCCTTGATCATAAGCGGAAAACCAATTTCTTCCACAGCCTCCGTTACCTCTCCGGGATCTTTGATAACTTTCGTTTCCGGGAACGGGATATTTTCCGCTTCACATAATTCAGCCAGGTTCGCTTTCGAGATCAGATCGGTGACGGGTTTTGGGGGGATGAAGGTGGCAATGCCGTTGTCTCTTAACACCTGCTCAAGTTTCTGAAAAACTGGCAGTTCACTGTCAAGGGTTGGGATGATCACATCGATATGCTGCTGTTCATGAATGTACAGTAGGCGGTCAAGCAAAGCCTGACTGCCGCTGTTAGGGTAGGGGATGAGATAGGCGTGGTCCAGCAAGCCTTCGTCGTAAATCCCGGTATCGAGCGCATCATATGCCAGACCAATGATCCTGCCTTCCCACTTTTCGGGGTGGTGCAGGCAGCGAATGACCCCGATTCCCGGCGCGGGATTATCAGCGGCGTGCAGCCCGGTAACAGCCACATTAAGCCTCATTGTTCGATCAATCCTAATTCTTTGAGTTGACGGTAAAAATCATCCAGGTCCTTCCTGGCGGTATCCTCGGTAACATCAAATTCTGTTATTAGTTTTTCCAGGATATGAGTCGATTTTTTGCCCGATTCCAGCAGGTGAAAAATGAATTGACCCGTCGCATTCAGGGTATAGGTCAAACCCGAGCCGTGGTCAAACAAAAACCCATTTTTACTCATTGTCAGTTCTGAACTGAATATTTCAGACATGGTTCTGCTCCTATTTTGAATAACCATTCAGCCGCGTCAGCAGCCCTGATGAATATGCCAGCATGCCTTCCGAATGGCGGCCAAATCGTTTACACCAGTAACAATAATCCAGTGTACAATCTACCTTATCCACCTGTTTTTCCCAGAGTGCAACTTCAAAGCTGCCGTCTAAGAATTTTTCTTCAATTGGAATCTCCATCGATATTAGGTGGTCCGTGATCCTGACGGTTCGATGAGTTCCGTCCTCTTCCGGGTCCCTGGTATTGTAAGGATACAGAGAGATTCCCAGCCAGACGACAGCCTGGGGAGCATAGCCCGTGACCAACACCTTTACGGGCCAGCCGGTTTTAGCATCCACAACGATAGTCGCTGACAGCGACGGTTCGTCCTGGGGCAGCAGCAGGTGGAAAAATAACCCAATGATCAGTAAATAAGTTTTCATACGATTCTCAAAAACGAAATTGCAGGCCCAATGCCCAGTAATTAACATGATAGGAAACTTCCGTTGTCACCGAATCATAGCCATGGTTTGAAAATACGCCGGTTAAGGTCCAGTGAGGAGTAGCCCGCCAGGCAGTGCGGAAGCTGACGATGTCTCTAAGGATATCCGGGTTATTATCCAGCAGCAGGATGGCCGGATCAACAGTATAACGGGCCTTTCCCATCTGAAAATAGAGCGTGGAATACAGAGTCTTTGTCATAGCCCATTCCCAGAGACCGGAGGCTGTATGATAGGTAGTGTGGGAAAAATTCTGTGTCATCCAGCCGCCGCGGAAAATGTGTTTTCCCAATTGTTTGCTCACGGTCAGTGTTAGCTGGTCAAATGATTCCTCTTGATGGTACGCATAAACAAGGGTCGTGTCTGATATTGTTTCGTACTGGTATTCATCTTCATAAGCATAAATATCCTGATAGAGCGAGTGGATGAATGAAAGGGAATAGCCCAGTTTGTAAACTTCACCGGTAGCCTGCAACCCGGTCACCCAGCCGGAGGGATCCAGACGTACCTGCCGGTGGAGTATGCCGGTATCGGCATAATTGACCGCCAGCGTCGTATCGGTGATCAGTGATCTATCCGCCTGAAACCGTCCTATGATCCCACCGATACTCAAACCTGAACTAATGAAAAAATTATCCCTTCCGAAATAATTCATCTGCCGGTAATTCACCGGGCCATCGGTTATGGTGATATCCTCGATGCTGATGGTAAAGCGGTCTTTCAGGCGTTTGTCCATGGAATAATAGAACGCCTTGGAGCTGTAACTGCCCCCTGAAGAATAGTCGCCGGAAGTATAGTAAGTGCCCAGGGTCACATTCCAGGGATATAAATTGGGATACCAACCGGATTGGTTGGCAGCAATGCCGGTACTGAAGATCAGGAGTAAAAGGCTGAGTCTGTTAACTTGATAATTCCTTAATTGTGGTGATTTGAATAAATTGTCTTTCTGGACGAGCCGCATCCGAAAAGGTTACCCTGCAAATTGATTTCATTACAGCTGGTCCCATTTGGTAATTTTCAGGGAGTACAATACTACAAAGAGCCGTATGTGCGAGGATATTTGGTATCATTTATTGAACTGTCGGGATAATTTCATGGCAGAATGAAGGAGCCTCGTCGATATCGCTATCTTGCATAGCAGTATTGTTGTATGATGATATGTTCAGCACGGTAGAAATCAGATATATAAAATTATGTAAACAAGCCAGGTCACATCCGCTATATTGAGATCGCCGTCGAAATTCAGGTCACCTGCCACGAGTTCATACTCGCTGGGACTTTCGTCATCTACGATCAGAAATACCAGCCAGATCACGTCGAGAATATCTACGACAGCATCCTCATTCATATCCCCCATAAGGAGATCATTCCCCAGACCTGAAATGATCAGGGGATCTTCGCCGGTCCTGAGTCTAATGAGTGTTCCGTTATCCATCCAGATCCAGTTCATAGCGGAAGCCGGACCTGTTACTGGCGGCTTGGTCATGACGGCCTGATGACGCTGGACAAGCTCTGAATAGGGTGCTTCCAGCGGATCGGCAGCATCCGAATAATATAGTTTATGCGAATTGTAACTCTGCGCAGAGCGGTAGGCGTAGAGTGATTCCCCGTCCAGCAGTGTAAAATTTTTCGCCCCTGAAAGATAGCTGCCGGGGTTCAGAGGATCCTCAATGAGGGTCAGGCCGTTTTCGATTCCGGTCAGTATATCACCGGTGGTTTCGATATTTCGAATAAGCCAAAAGAAATACAACTGAGAATCAATTACGCAATCCCAGCCGTCAGTCTGCCAGTCCCCGCAGCCGTAAGTATCCGGCGGGTGTGCCACGATCCAGGTTGAATCCGTGCCAAAATCTGTCAATAGTGCCAGCAGTTTTGTCTTGTCCAGAGAACCGTTGTGAGAAAAAGATAACAGATGATCGTTCCATTGGTACAGGAAGGGATGGGGGTCCGGAATTTCAACAGCTCCCGAAGAGGCCTGTCGGATATGCCCCTGTGCCATGTGGATCAAATTTTCAGGTGCCGGAAATTCCGATTTTGCCACGTCAAAAAGGGGATCACTCCAGGCCTCATAGGGTGATCGCCAGAGTTGCGAGGACGTGTCCGGATTCACCTGATTGAGCTGGTAATACAGCAGTGCCCAGCCGTCCGAATTATTATTGCCGTGAGTTTGGGACTGCAGAAATTCCAGCTCTTCAGTGATTAGGACAGAGTCCTGAACCAGCGGGAATTCCGGAGATGCGGTTATTACTGCCCATAACTGGCAGGCACTGCTAATCCCGAACAGCGAACACAGCCCCGCAAGTAGATAAAATCTTTTTACCCTCATAGGGTAAATATATCAATAAACGAGGCGAAGTTGTAATTCTTTTCCGGACCCTGCAAGACAGGATCTTTTTCGACTGTCAATGGTTGTGGGCCCAGCCCATTCCCGTGATTTTTTTCAGAAACTGTTCAGCAGCCCTCAAGTGAAAATGATGGATGCCCCGGCAGACCTCTCGTAAAATTGCCCGATAGTAAGGACTTCTTCAGTCTGCTCAACGAGGTCCTCTTTTTTTAATTTGAACATATCCATGGCAAGTTTACAGGCGTAGATGTGGCCGCCGGAGTCTGAGAACATTTCCAAAAATTCACCGATGGGCGGTATATCCAGTTTCTCCATCTCCTGTTTCATCATCCACGAAGCAAATTTGGATACGCCGGGAATCGCTCCGAGCAGCGTAGGCATCGGCATGGTAATGGGCATTCCCATCATGGGCATGGCCAGGTTCAGGGCTGCATTCCCCACAGTCGCTATTTTTAACTGGTCGTGGGTCTTTTTGATAAGCGCATTCAGGCCGAAAAATGTGAAAAATATACTCGCTTCTATCCCTTCCATGCGGGCGCCGTTCGCCATGATCAACGAAGGCAGGACCTCATCGAGTCCCCCCTTTGAACAGATGATTGAAACGCGTTTTATGGGTTCAGGTGTCTGGGACGACATTTTAATTCTCCTTGTAAAATAAAATTCTCAAATACAACCTTGTGGTTTGGTGATGCCGGCAATCCGTGCCGCTTTCTTTGCCGGACCCCCCGGGAACAGTTGATAAAGTTCCTTGGTGGGCACGCCTGACTGCTTGGTCAGCTTGCGGATGGAAGGTCCTGTCCCGTTGGCTTCAAATTCCTTCCGCATGAAATCGATGACGGCAAAATGCCGTTCCGTCAATTCGGATATTCCATCCTCGGCTGCCAGTACGACGGCTACTTCTTTAGTCCATTGCGTGTGATCCGTCATATAACCTTCATCATCAAATTCAATCTGCTTGCCTGCAATTTCTCTAGTTGCCATTTTATTTTATCCTTTCTTTAAGCTTGGGTTACGTTATTCTGATATCTTGATAAATTCTTCAGGAAGGTCATGATAAAGCCGATGCCCTTCTTCATTTCGGGAGTGCGTAACTCCTTGAGTGCTCTCCAAATCGTATAGTCTTCGATTTGCTGCGTATCCAGGTCTTTATAAATCGAGACGGCATTATTAATGGAATGCAGCATATCAGGTTGAGATAAGTTTTTGACAGTTTCGAGGATAGAGACGATATTCTCACCCAGGAGTTTAACATCTTCAACGCCGAAATGCGTCACAACGTTATCAGCCACCCTGAACAGTTCTGCGACAAAATCAAAATAGCCCTTTCGATCCAACTCGTCCAGATTATGCAGCAAATCCTGAAAAAGGTCCTTCCCAATGGGCTTCCCATCTTCAAAGAAATCCAGCACACTTTCAAACTTGTGGATGACTTCATTGATATTGTGAACATTTCGGATGATCTTTTTAACGAGTTTGAGGAAATCACCGGTCTGCACGAAAGGCGCCACATCCTCCAATTCCACCACCGCCGACTGGAAGACATCCTTGGCGATTCCCGTCAGGTCCTCCTTCAATTCTTCCATCTCCCGGCGATGCCGGCGTGCGATAGCCAGTTCTTCCAGGATCAGGGCCTGCTGGGACTGTATCTGTGCGAGCTGCTGCTGTAAGTCGATTGCTTCCATATCAGCGCCTTTTCCCTGCCATGGTCATCTGAGCTTCAATGGGCAGTTCGGAACCACGGATCAGCAGATTCCAGTACATCCACCGGAACAGCATTTTCCCGTAGTGGTTCATTTTGGTTTCTTCAAGCAGTGAAAAAGGCCCTACTCCGGGTAGAGGGAATTTCCCGGGCAGAGGTTCGGTGTCGTAATTAAAATCAATGAGAATGCCTTTTCCAAAGCCGGATTCAATATAACAGTTCGCATGCCCGTCAAATTTGGCCCGTAAAGCGCGACCTTCAATAGCGCACAGGAAATTTTCCAGCAGAATATCCGCCTCAAAATGTGCAACCGAGCCCGCCTTGGAACTGGGCAGATTGGTGGCATCTCCAATCACAAATATATTGTCATGTCCAATTGCCTGCAGGGTCTCTTTATCGGTGGGTATGAAATTCAATTCGTCACCCAGTCCGGATCTGGCAATGGCCTCATCTCCCATATTGGTGGGAATGGTCACCAGCAGGTCGTAATTCACTTCCTTTTCGTCCCAGGAGATAATTTTGTTTGCTTCAGAATCCACGCGGGCAATATTGAAATCCGGCACAAGTTGTATGTTTTTCTTATCCAAAAAATCGCCAAACACATTGGAAGCTTTGGGCTTGGTGAAGGCCCCGGGAAGGGGAGTTACAAACTCGATGTCCACCTTATCCCTGATCCCCTGCTCGGTAAACCACCAGTCCGCCAGAAAGACAAATTCGAGAGGAGCCACTGGACATTTGATGGGCATCTCGACGATGTTCAGCACTAATTTCCCGCCCTCCCAGTATTTCAGGAATTTGGACAGGGCCATGGCACCCTCGATGGTGTAAAAATCGAAAATATTTTTATGCCATCCGGCCTCTTTCATGCCCTCGGTTTCTTCAGGGTGAATTTTTGAACCCGTGGCGATGATCAGGTAATCATAACTGAGCACCGTTCCATTTTGCAAAGAGACTTTATTTTCTTTGGGTTCAATCCGGTCAATCGCTGAAAATATAACCTCCGCACTGGTGGGAAAAAAATCACGTTTAGGTTTTATCACATCCTTTTTATTGTATATTCCGAAAGGGATGAATAGAAATCCGGGCTGATAATAATGGGTCTCAAACTGATCAACAATAGTGATCTGCCATTCATCCCTGTCAAGGACCGGTTCCAGTTTATTCAGCATCATCGTTCCGGCTGTCCCGGCACCGAGAATCACTAACTTTTTCATTTATTGTACTCCATTTTCAATTTTATGTTAAGCATTATTCAAATGTTTTTAAATACGATTTCAAATCACCACACTTTTCAGGCAGTTTGTAAACCGCACAGGTACGGCAATCCACCGTGCGGCAGGCAGGCCCTTTTACCGAGACTTCCCAACAGGGCTGAGTGACCGAATCATAGGCTTCACAGTTAGAACGGTCTTCTATCGAGCAGGGTTTGATCTTCCAGCAGGGCACCAGTGCGAACTGGGCTTTAATACCGGCAATGTTCAAACCCATATCGTCCAGATACCGGCGGATACACTTTAATCTTTTCACATCCACCTGGGAAAAGAGATGCCGGTTGGTTTTTGTTCTGAAAGGTATGAGTAACCCTTTGTCAATGTACTGACGAATGGAGTAGACCGTTGTCCCTGAGAGCTTTGCGGTGACGCTCAGGGTATAAACAGGGGCTGTGGTATCAAGATTATCTGTATTCATTTTCCAATTTATTATCTGCATTCACCGGTACAGATTATCTGCACCTCACGGTGCGTAAATTACAAAGACGGATAAATCTATTACAAGATAATTTGATGCTGTCATCCGTATTTTACATATCGTTTATGATATGTTATTGAGAGGAAATAATTTCTCACATAAATTATTTTTCCATATACTCAGCTAAATAATATCTCTGTTTGAAATATATTATTTATTACCGCTATTGGTATCTGGTTATCCATCTTCCCGTTTCAATGGTATTTCAGTGTAATGCCGCTGCCAATAAAACCCCAGCCTGGTTCCCGGGGGAATGTCAGCGAGATCGTACTGTGGGAGCCCCGGTTATGTCTGCATTCAATGTTATGGAAATACAGTAGTTTTATTGGTAAATTACTATATGGACTGTAACTTTGGATTTAAAGATAACTTTTAATCTACACTCCGGCAGCTTCATGCTATGACAGCCTGCCGGAAGGGTCAATAGAATTTATTGAATTAGTTTTCGAACAGGAATAATTATGAAATATCCCGAAATTACAAATTTCATCGCCGGAGATGAAAGTTTACCCAAAGGCCGGACTCTGGAAGTCGTCAATCCTTCCACAGGTCAGCTGTTAACCCGTGTTCCCCTTTCAGGTGCAGAGGAGCTTGAGCGTGCCGTGGCTGCTGCAAAACAGGCTCAACCCGCATGGCAGGCACTCACTCTGAAAGAGCGTGTTCAGGTGTTCTTCCGCTATAAAAATCTGCTTGAACAACATCGTGAAGAACTGAGCAAACTGGTAAGTGAGGAAAACGGAAAGACATTTTCAGAGGCCGCCGCTGAAGTTGATAAATCTGCGGAAGTCACCGAATTTGCCTGCTCACTGCCTCAGTTGATTGCCGGAGAAACTGAAGAGGTAAGCAGGGGTGTTGAATGCTATTCCCAACGGGTACCGGTGGGTGTTGTCGCCTGCATTACGCCATTCAATTTTCCCAATATGGTTCCCAACTGGACTATTCCCAATGCGCTCGCCCTGGGGAATGCCATGATCCTGAAACCCTCAGAGCAGACCCCGTTAAGTGCCAACCGCCTGGCACAACTGCTGCAGGAAGCCGGTCTGCCGGATGGGATTTTCAACATCGTTCACGGGGCTCGTGAAATTGTCGAGGGCATCTGCGATCATCCGGGCATCGATGCCGTTTCTTTTGTTGGCTCCACTAAAGTCGCGAAAATTGTTTACAGCCGAAGCGCAGCCCGTCACAAACGCGTCCTTGCTCTCGGCGGAGCAAAAAACCATTTGATCGTTCTACCCGACGCTCACGTCGATATGACGGCCTCGAATGTGGCTGCTTCTTTTACGGGCTGTGCGGGGCAGCGCTGTATGGCGGCTTCCGTCATGCTAGCAGTCGGAGATGTTGATGTGATCATCGATCGCCTTTGCGACGAAGCCCGCAAGATCATCCCCGGAAAAAATATGGGCTCCATCATTTCCGAACAATCCCGGGACCGGATCATGAACTATATTACCGAGGCCGAAGCACAGGGCGCCAAGATCCTTTTGGACGGCAGGGGAGCCAAAGTACCCGGCTGCGAGAACGGTTTTTACGTTGGACCTACAATTGTTGACCGGATTTCCCCGGACATGAACATTGCCTGTGAAGAGGTTTTCGGTCCCGTGCTTTCCATACTCAGGGTTAAAACCGTTGATGAAGCCCTCCGCATCGAAAACGCCTCACCCTACGGCAATGCGGCTGCGGTGTTTACGCAATCCGGCGGTATGGCAAAATATGTCATCGAACGGGTCAGTGCCGGGATGACCGGAGTGAATATCGGCGTACCGGTTCCCAGAGAGCCCTTTTCTTTCGGGGGCTGGAATGACTCCCGTTTCGGGGTCGGTGACATTACCGGGAAAAGCTCGCTCGAATTCTGGACGAAACTGAAAAAAACTACCGTTAAATGGAATCCCGAAGCCAAAACCAATTGGATGAGCTGATGCCTGCCCGTATGGCACCTTCTTTTACCGAAAATGATGTATTACTTCCTGATTAACAATTACCGGAGCTGCCATGACGGCGTCACCTAAAACTCAAAAACTGCTCTACGGAATTGATGAGTCTCCTCCGCTCGTTGAGACAATCGTGCTCGGTTTTCAGCACTATCTCACCATGTTCGGCTCAACGGTGGCGATTCCCCTCCTCCTCTCACCCGCACTGGGGATCACAGACCCGATTCAGAAAGGCTGGCTCATCGCCACCATGTTTTTTGTGAGCGGCATCACCACCCTGCTGCAGACCACCTGGGGCAATCGTCTGCCCATCGTGCAGGGGGGAACATTTTCATTTCTGGCACCCACTTTCGCGATCTGCGGAATGGCCTCTCTGGCGAATGTGGGCTGGGAGGTCCGGATGCAGCACGTGCAGGGAGCCATCATCGCCGGATCTTTTTTCGAGATCGCCATCGGCGCCAGCGGACTGGTAGGAAAACTGCGGAAATTTGTAGGTCCCATTACCATTGCCCCGACAATTGCCCTCATTGGGCTTTCCCTCTTTAAATTCGGTGCCCCTCAGGCCGGTCTGAACTGGCCCATAGGCGGAACCACTATCGTTCTGATCATTCTTTTCAGTCAGTATCTGCCCCGTAAAAGCAGAATCTTCGAGTTATACCCGATTTTACTGGCCATCGTTGCCGCCTGGATAATATCAGCGATTTTATCAGCTGCAGGAGTCTTCGCTCAAGGCCATCCGGCCTACACCAGCCTGGAAAATGTACGCAGTTCTCCCTGGTTCAGGGTACCGCTGCCCTTCCAATGGGGGCTGCCGAAGTTCGGCCTGGCAGCACTCGTGGGTATGCTGGCGGGTTACATAGCCTCAATGGTTGAGTCCATCGGGGATTACTACGCCTGCGCCAGACTCGCCGGTGCCCCCGTCCCTGATAACCGCGTACTGAATCGGGGTATCACCTTCGAAGGCCTGGGCTGTCTGATTGCGGGCATATTCGGTACCGGTAACGGGACGACCTCCTACAGCGAAAATATCGGAGCGATCGGTCTGACCCGCGTGGGTTCCCGCCGGGTCGTTCAGGCCGGAGCGATCATTATGCTGCTGCTGGGGACCATTTCAAAATTCGGAGCCCTGTTTACCACGATCCCTTCTCCGGTAGTGGGGGGAATGTATTGTGCCATGTTCGGGATGATCACCGCGGTCGGGCTCTCAAATCTTCAATTTGTAGATCTTAATTCCGCGCGGAATCTGTTCATCCTCGGTTTTTCTTTTTTCATGGGACTTAGTCTGCCGGAATATTTTTCCGCACATCCGCTCGTACTGGGCGCTGAGTTGAAGTGGTTTGCAGACATTGTTAATACGCTGGGGAGTACGGGCATGGCAGTGGCTGCCACAATCGCCCTGGTGCTGGACAATACGATCCCCGGCACCGATGATGAACGGGGCCTGACGGCATGGGGAAATGAGAGTTGAGCAATAGAGTCGGCCAATCATACGAAAAAATTTGTATTGGAGTTCCAGGGCAGGCCCTGGTCTTTGTATCCCGGATAGCCCGGTGAAATAAACCATATCGTCTGGTCCGGTGTAATCCGGCATCTGCCGGGCACAGACGAAATAAATCAGGAGACAGACATGTCCATCTTAATTAAAAACGGCAGGATTATCACAGCTGTGGATGATTTCACAGCCGATATTTACATCGACGGAGAAAAAATCTCTGCTATCGGCAAGGACCTGGAAATACCGGTTGACAAAGTGATCGATGCCAGCGGCCGCTATGTCTTTCCCGGCGGCATCGATCCTCACACTCATCTCGATATGCCCTTTGGCGGAACCATGTCGTCAGATGACTTTGAAACCGGCACACGGGCTGCTGCCCATGGCGGTACTACCACGATCATCGATTTTGCCATCCAATCCATGGGGCATTCGACCCTGGAAGGACTGGATACCTGGCATGCCAAAGCGGAGGGCAAAGCCTGCATCGATTACGGCTTCCACATGATCGTCACCGATACGGCCGGTGATCGCATTACCGAAATTAACCGTCTCATCCAGGAGGGAGTTACCTCTTACAAGCTGTTCACAGCTTATCCCGGTGTGCTCTATATGGACGATGCCATGCTCTTTCGAACCATGCAGGAAGTGGGCAGAAAGGGCGGACTGGTATGCGTTCACGCTGAAAACGGAATCGTTATCGACGAGATCGTTCGCAAAGCCGTAAGCGAGGGTAAGACAGCTCCGAAATGGCATGCTCTCACGAGACCCACGAGAATGGAGGCAGAAGCGGTTCATCGAACGGCTTCGATTGCAGATCTGGCCGGGGCTCCCCTGTATATTGTGCATGTTTCATCCTATGATGCACTTGAGCAGATCACTCTGGCACGATCCAGCGGCATGACTGTCTTTGGCGAGACCTGTCCACAGTATCTGCATCTCGACCACTCTTATTATGAACAGGAGGGATTTGAAGGAGCCAAATATGTCATGTCTCCACCACTGCGTGAAAAATGGAACCAGGAAGAACTCTGGGATGGGCTCATCTCCGGTGATCTGCAGGTGGTTTCCACTGATCACTGTCCTTTCAGGTTCAAAGATCAGAAAATCCTGGGGAAAGAAGTTTTCACTAAAATCCCCAATGGTGCACCGGGCATTGAAAACCGCATGAGCCTGATGTTCAACAGTGGTGTCGTTGAAGGAAGGATATCACTGAACCGCTTCGTAGAGATCACTTCCACGGCTGCTGCTAAATTATTCGGCCTCTTTCCGCGGAAGGGAACCGTCGCCGTGGACAGTGACGCCGACCTGGTGATTTTCGACCCCGAGAGAACAGAAACCATCAGTGTCAACAATCCCTGCACGCACAACATGAATGTGGATTATAACGCTTACGAGGGGTTTAAAGTCACCGGTATTGCGGAGACGGTTCTGTCAAGAGGGAAAATTATTGTTGAAAATTGTAATTTCTGCGGAACCAGGGGCAGCGGGAAGTTTCTGAAACGCAGCCTGTTCACTGAAGCCTAAACTTAAAGGAGAATCTATGCCAAGAAATATTAAATCCGGGTTGATCCAACTGATCATTCCAAAATCCGAGGGAGACGGCTCAATCCCTGAAATTAAAAAAGCCATCGTTGAAAAACATCTCCCCTTTATCGAAGAAGCCGGGAAACAGGGTGTCCAGATCCTCTGTCTGCAGGAGGTCTTCAACACACCGTATTTTTGTCCGGGTCAGGATGCAAAGTGGTATGCTTCGGCAGAATCCGTTCCCGGCCCTACGACTGAAATGATGGCCGAATATGCCCGTAAATACGAAATGGTCATGGTCGTGCCGGTTTATGAGAAAGAACAGGCAGGGCTGCTATATAACACGGCAGCCGTCATCGATGCTGACGGAACCTATCTGGGGAAATACCGCAAGACCCACATTCCCCACACCAGCGGATTCTGGGAAAAATTCTTTTTCCGCCCCGGGAATCTGGGTTACCCCGTCTTTGAAACCCGCTATGCTAAAATCGGCGTTTACATCTGCTACGACCGCCACTTCCCCGAAGGTGCCCGGGCGCTGGGTCTGAACGGTGCTGAAATTGTATATAATCCTTCAGCTACGGTGGCAGGGCTGTCTCAATATTTATGGAAACTGGAACAACCGGCACATGCCGCCGCCAACGGCTATTTCATGGGCTGCATCAATCGCGTCGGAACGGAAAAACCCTGGAACCTCGGGCGTTTTTACGGCAGCTCATATTTTGTGGATCCCCGGGGCAGCATTTTCGCCATTGCCTCCGAGGACAGGGATGAACTGCTGGTGGCGGACTTCGATCTTGATCTCATCGATGAAGTCCGGAGTACCTGGCAGTTTTACAGGGACCGCCGGCCGGATGCCTATGGCGACCTTACAGCGCCCTAAGCTTATTAAAACTCAAAACTACAGGTGACATAAACTTATGAACAGCAAAACGGTAAGAGAAAAACACGCGGCCTATCTGTTTCCGGCCGTTAAAAACTTTTATAGCGAACCACTGGTCGTCTCGCACGGCTCCGGTTTGAATATCACGGATCGTGACGGTAATACATATCTGGATTTTTTCGGCGGGATCCTTACCGTCTCTCTGGGGCATGCCAATGAAGAAGTCAATCAGGCTATTGGAGACCAGCTCGACAAGCTTACCCACATTTCAAGCCTGTATCAGGTTGAATCTGTCGTGGCGCTCGCCGAAACACTGGCTGAGATAACACCGGGCAACCTTCAGCAAAGTTTTTTTACCGCCTCAGGTACCGAAGCGGACGAAACGGCAATGATGATGGCCCAGTTATACACGGGGAATACGGAATTCATCGTTCTGCGGCATTCTTATTCGGGGCGCTCCCTCCTGGCACAGTCCATGACCGCCCACTCGAATTACCGGGCACTGGCTACCCAGGTGGCGGCTGTGAAACATGCAGTTTCTCCTTATTGCTACCGCTGCCCCATGAAAGCCACCTACCCCGACTGCGGAATGGCCTGTGCTGAAGATGTGGAAGAGCTCATCCGCACCACTACTACCGGTGAGATCGCCGGAATGATGGTGGAGCCCATCCAGGGCGTCGGCGGCTTCATCACTCCGCCGAAAGAATATTTTAAAATTGTAGCAGAGATTGTCAGAAATTACGGCGGCGTGTTCATCTCCGACGAGGTGCAAACGGGCTTTGGCCGCACTGGCAGGATGTGGGGCATTGAACAGTTTGATGTGGTGCCGGATATGATGACCATGGCCAAAGGCATTGCGAACGGGCTGCCCCTGGGAGTCCTCATCACTACGGCCGAAATCGCCGCAACCCTGGTGAAAGGGAGTATCTCCACCTTCGGGGGCAATCCGGTAAGCTGCGCCTCCGCAAACAAAACCATCGAGATCATCCGCCGGGAAAACCTCCCCGGAAACTGTTCCGCCATGGGAGAACTGCTGCGAACAGGACTGGAAGCCCTCAAAGAAAAATATGCGGCGCTGATCGGAGATGTCCGCGGGATGGGACTCATGCAGGCCATGGAATTTGTCGTAGATGAGCAGGGCGGAGACAGGACGCCCAATCCGGATGCTACCACTGAATTTATGGAAGCGGCCAAAACCCGGGGACTGCTGCTGGGCCGTGGTGGATTGTATGGCAATGTCATCCGCATCTCGCCACCCATGACTGTAAATGCGGATCAGATCGGCCGGGCTCTGGAGATCATGGACGCCGCTTTAGAAACCGTTAACACTTAATACCGGATGCCCCATGCGTAATCACTTTCCGCTTTCTGAAAAGCGCCTTGAGAATCATTTTACCGATGAAAAACCGTTGTATTCCGATTTGGAAGCCCTGCTTGAAGCAAATCGCTGTCTGTTCTGCTACGATGCGCCCTGCGTTCAAGCCTGTCCGGCGGATGTGGACGTTCCCGTTTTTATCCAAAAGATCAAATCGGGCAATCTCCGGGGAGCAGCCAAAACCATCTTCAGCACCAACCTCCTGGGCGTGTCCACTTCCCGGGTCTGTCCTGTGGAGGAATCCTGCGCAGGCGCCTGTGTGCTGAATGAACAGAACGGCAAACCGGTCAATATCGGCAGGCTTCAGCGGTACGCCACCGAAAAAGGGCTTGCAGAGGCCGGTCGTCAGCGGAGACCCCTGTTCACATCCGGTCCCTCCCTGAATAAAAAAGTCGCCCTGATCGGGGCCGGGCCGGCATCATTGGCCTGTGCGGGAACCCTGGCCCTGGGAGGCGTGACCCCCGTCATCTTCGAGAAAGGCCGGCTGCCCGGTGGTCTCAATACAACGGGAATCGCACCGTATAAAATCGACACCGAAAGCGCACTTCTTGAAATTGAATGGCTGCTTGACCTGGGTATCGAGCTGAAGACGGGCCGCCATATCGGCGTGGATCTGCCCTTCGCAGGTTTACTGACTGATTTTGAGGCCGTATTTCTGGGTGTGGGTCTGGGCAAAGATAAATTCCCGGGCATACCGGGTGAAACGGAAACGGGAGTCTGGGGAGCTACCGACCTCATCCGGAAAATAAAAAATGAGGCGGATTTCACCATCCCTGCTTCAATGACAAAGGCCCTGGTCGTTGGAGGCGGCAACACCGCCATCGATATCGCACGGGAGCTTGCCATGCTGGGCATGCCTGAAGTTGATATCATTTACCGTCGAACCGAGGCGGAAATGCCCGGTTATCCTCACGAACTGCGCAAAGCCAAACAGTATGGTGTACGGATGCTGGAAAACCTGGTTACCAGGGAAATCCGGAAAAGCGATACCGGCAGGCTCGTGCTTGCAGTTGATCACAAACTAAGCGGCGAAAAGACCGACCTGGAGGCCGACTGGATCGTTTTCGCCATCGGTCAGGCAAGCCATGTTGCAAAGTTGAATCCCCGGCTGAAAACAGACGACCGGGGGCGGGTCAGTGTCAATCCGGAGACAATGGAGACTTCTGTCTCCGGTGTATATGCCGGAGGTGACTGCGTAAACGGCGGCAAAGAGGTCGTCAACGCTGTGGCCGACGGTCGTCGGGCAGCGCTGCAGATCCTGAAAAAAATATCATCTGAAACCTAAGTTGCGGCGGGCTGCACAGATTACTTTCGGGCAGTTTGTGCCTGGTCGTAACCGCAACCGGCAGCTTAACGGAAAAATTGAATAAGGAACACCATGGCAGATTTAAAAACGAATTTTAACGGTATCGAAAGCCCTAATCCCTTCTGGCTGGCCTCGGGACCGCCGACAAACTGCGGCGAACAGATCATGCGGGCCTTTGATGCCGGCTGGGGCGGCGCGGTCTGGAAAACGCTGGGAGACCCCATCGTCAATGTCTCTTCGCGCCTGGCAGCTATCGATTACGCGGGCAAAAGCATGTCAGGGCTCAATAATATTGAACTGATCACCGACCGACCCCTGCTCACTAATTTAAAAGAGATTGCCGCCGTCAAAAAGAAATATCCCAATCACGCCGTCATCGTTTCTCTAATGGTTGAAAGCCGTGAAGAATGGCAGGAGATCATTCGACGGACTGAAGACACGGGAGCCGACGGTATCGAACTGAATTTCGGCTGCCCGCATGGCATGTGCGAACGGGGCATGGGCAGTTCCGTGGGGCAGGAACCCAAACTGCTGGAAGAGATCACTGCCTGGACCGCCGAATTTTCCACAATCCCGCTGCTGGTGAAACTCACCCCCAACATCACCGACATACTGGACCCGGGAGTGGCAGCCGTTAAGGGTGGGGCGCAGGGTCTATCCCTCATCAATACGATCAAATCGATCATCGGTGTGGACCTGGACTCTTTCGTGCCCCTGCCATCCGTCCGTGACAAGAGTACCAATGGCGGCTATTGCGGGCCGGCGGTGAAACCCATCGCCCTGCACATGGTGGCCGCCCTGGCCCGGGATTCCCGGATAACGGTTCCCATTTCCGGAATCGGTGGCATCGAAACCTGGCGGGATGCCGCAGAGTTCATCGCTCTTGGCGCTGCGTCGGTTCAGGTATGCACCGCAGTGATGCACTACGGTTATCGCATTGTGGAAGACATGATTGACGGCCTTTCAAATTATCTCGATGAGGCAGGTCTTTCATCCGTATCCGGTCTCATCGGTAAAGCAGTGCCCAATTTCATGGATTGGGGCAGTCTGGACCTGTCCTTTAAGACGGTCTCTAAAATTGATGCGGACAAATGTATCGGCTGCCAGCTCTGCTATATCGCCTGTCTTGACGGAGCACATCAATGCATCCATACCCACAAGGGCGACTGCCGGGCTTTTCATGGCAAATCCGATCACGGGGCCGGCGTGCGGGATTGCATTGCCGATCCGGTTCGCCACCCTGAAAAGGATCTCAAACTGCTGCAGGTGCCGTTTGTTGATGAGGAGGAATGTGTGGGCTGTAATCTCTGTCAGTTGGTCTGCCCGGTGCCGGGCTGTATTGAGATGGTGGAGCGCTGAAAATCGTAATTCCCGGTATAAGCAGGCAGATCGACATCATGGATATCGTCATGGTGATTGATGAGATACTTGGATGGTGATAGCATTAGAAACAGGAAACTAAATTATTGTTACAAAATACAATTTGAGAATTCAAACAGGTGTAGTGTAATATTTTACTGAAATGAATATACAACCTGGATCACCAGAGATTGTTGATTATGCCGAATTCATCAGAAGAGTTGGTGGTTCAGAGGAGCTTGTTGTAATACCGGAACATTTTGCCTTACATCCCGCCTATCCCAATCCTTTCAACCCGGTAACGACAATCCGCTGCGATCTGCCCAAAGACAGCCATGTGACGCTTACAGTATATGACATCATGGGTCGTGTGATTGAAGGACTGATTGATGATTATTTTAATGCAGGTTATC
>JAADGM010000001.1 GCA_013152375.1 FCB group bacterium
CGGATCATGCAGGATGTCAATTACACTGATTCATGGTGCTAAAACTCCGAAGGAGTTTAATGTGAATAGAGAAGCCTGTGGGAGTGTTAACAACCCCAAAGGGGTTGAATATGAATAAAAACCGGAACACCACCGCCGCAACCCTGAAGGGGTGAATTCCCATCAATATTGCAGCGACACTGTGACTGCACTCCAAAAGAAATACCTGTTTACCTGCCTTCCTGCAGAACCTTCGGTTTCCTGCCCATGCCCAGTATGACGGGAATGATGATCACCGATGCCAGGAAACAGGAACCCACACCGATGAAGAGGGCTATCCCCATACTGCCCAGACCCCGGTAGGTGGCAAACCACAGGGAGCCAAAGCCCATCATAGTAGTGAGGGAGGTGAGCAGAACGGCCTTACCCGTTGACCGAAAGACCGTTTTCAAATCCTGCTCTATCCGGTAGCGGTGCAGAATATGGACTCCATCGTCAATCCCGATGCCGATGATCAGGGGTATGGCCATGACATTCACCATGGTGAACTGCAGACCCGAGAGCTGCATGAAACCCACCATCCAGACGGCCCCGAAGAAAAGCGGGACCATTCCCACCAGCGCATATTTCAAATTCCGGAAATCAAAGAACAGCAGTAAAAACACTGCCGCCACGGCGAGCCAGGTTGATTTTTTCCCGTCTTTGGCGATGATATTCAGCAGCTCCACAAAGATAGGCGGAAATCCCGTCGCCTTGGGAGAAATGCCCTCGCAATCCGCTGCAAATCTTTTCAAAAAGTTGGTATCCTCCCACACATTCTGTTTGGGGTAAACCGAGATGAGGTAGATATCTCCGCTCTTACCGATGAAGCGTTCCCGTATCTCCCTGGGCAGCAGGTCAACTCTCAATGGTTCGGTGTTGGCCATGGTCAGTAAATCCGCTTTAAACGTTTCGGCAAATGTTCTGCTGAAATCGGTGAGCTTGTAGAGTACCGTTTTCTCTCTGGCGGTATCCACCAGACGACTGAGCAGACCGGTGGTCAGGGAATCATCCGCCTCACCTACAAGGCGTTTGGCCTTATCGTAAACCCTGTCCTGCCCTCCGATATAGGCCAGGTCCTGTAACTCTATGATGTTAAATTCCAGGCGTTCCAGTTCATCCGTCAGCGCTTTGGTATCCTGTGGGTCCAGGCGGGTTTTAATCTGCGCCGCATTCAGATTTCTCCGCAGGTTCCTCACAAAGTGGAAATAATCCGATTTGACAGCCGGATCGGGCAAAAAGTCGGAAATACTCTCCACCCAGCCCGCAGTGGAAAGCTCCCGGGCTTTTTCAGTGAGTTTGCGGACTTCGGGCAGATCCGAGGCGGTGAGCAGGGCATAGTCCGTTGAAAGGTCGAACGAGGCAATCAGGTCTTCCTGAAGTTTGATCGATTCCAGACCAACGGGCTCCATATTCAGATAATTGTAATCCATGGTGATCTTTGAAGCATGATAGGTCAGAAAGATGGTAACCAGCAGGATGATCACTGCCGACACGATCCAGTGCCGGGCCAGTCCTTCAGCAGATCTCCCCAGAAAAGCATAGGAAATATCTTTTCCCCTGCCGACGGTATGCCGTTTGCGCAGGAGTTTCTCCCGGATCATGAGCAGCACCGGCAGGATGATCAAAGTGGCCAGCATGGTCACGACAATCCCACTTCCGGCGACGAACCCAAACTCAAACATGCCCCGGTTTGAAGAGATCATCATGGTGAGAAAGGCCGCTCCCGTTGTCAGGCCGCCGGTGAAAATTCCCGGTCCGGTTTTTACCAGACTGTTCCTGAGTGACTCTTCCGCACTGACGCCTGCATAGCGGTTTTCGGTGTATGCAGAAATGATGTGAATGCTGAAATCGATCCCCAGCCCAACCAGAATGACCGCCATCATGACTGTCATGAGGCTGAGGGAGTCCACCAGCAGACTGGCAATCCCCATAGCCCAGATGACACCGAGAATGACGGTGAGAATCGCCATGAAGGGACTGCCCCACATGCGAAAGGAAAGCACAAACAGAAAGAAGATGCCCACCAGGGCCATAAGCGTGATGCTCATCGAATCCTCTGTGGAGGCTTTGATCTCGTCACGACTCAAAACGATGGAGCCCGTCAGACCCGCCGTGACATGGTAAGCGGGGGCTTCGGTCTTCACCAGCTTTTCGATACCATTGACCGCATCCGTGAGCAGGTTGATGTCATCAAACATGTTAAAGGTGGGCTCGATCATGAGGATCATCATATCCCGGTCGGGAGAGATGAAATAGGTCTCACCGATGGTGAGGGCGTCCACCGCCTTTTTTGCCAGATCCGCAGTGTAGTCGCCGTCATAAAATTGCTGCATCACGTCTGTAAACGTCTCAATGCCATCGAGAAACCGAACGGCGTTCTGCTCCTTTTTGCGCGTACCGATGGAACCGTCGGAAGTATATTCTTTTTCAAAACTCTCGTTGAGATGGGTCAGAAAGGGGATCAGATTGGGATCATCGAAGAGATCACCGAAATTATCAAGCTGCCTGGCGGTAAGCAGTTTCAAAGCGTTTTTCCGGTAGAAATCCACAGGAGTCTGGACGTCAACACGGTCCACCCAGTCAGTAAGATCTTCCAGCCGGGGCGTGATGTGACGGGCGTAGGCCTTCATGTCCTCCGGAGTACCCTGTACGACGAGAATGATATTGGACGCATTCGTAAATTCTTTCAGGATCAGATTGAACTCATCCCCCTTGGGGTTGTTCTCCGGCAGCATGTCCGTAAACCCGGGACTCATGTGCAGACCTGAGGCCAGTACCCCTAAAATGGCCGTAACAATGAGGATCATTCCGGATAATAACCAGGTCCGGTGGGCGGCTTTTTCCGCCAGAAATTCTAAAATTCGATTTCGCATGCTTTTCCCGTTTTAAGAAGTTTAATAATAAAGTCGCAGCCGGATACGGCCGCCGAACTGCTGCGTGCCGAACTCCGAATTATCCCGGCCCTCAAAAAGATAGAGAGAAATGTCAGCATCCACATCCTCAAAGAGACTTAAGCTCAGCTGCGGTGCCACGACAAAACTGTCATCGGTCAGATTTTGAATTCCCCACAGACTCAGGCTGTGCAGGTCCCCCAGCGGATAACGGAGCAGGACAAACTGATAATCTCCGGCGAGGGCCCGGTTAAACCCGCCGAGATAGTCAAAAACGCCCACGGGGGAATACCCGGCCGCCGATGAATATAAACCTCCCCGATCATTGTGGTATCGTTCGATCATCCAGTAGAAGGAGGACTCGAAAGTGTAATCCAGACCGACCGTCCATTCAGATTTGAAGGCTCCTGAATTCCCGGTACGATTGGAAAGAAATTCCGCCCAGACCCCGAGACCGAATAATTCACCCACGGCGGAACCGCCATAGCCATCGAAGGCCTCCACTGCGCCGGAAGTTTGAAATGTCCGCCGGGCAATCAGTCCGGTCAGTTCAAAATGCTGCAGTTGGGTAGTCCCGGAAAGATAGGCCGTGACTGAGCGGCCGTCCCGGAAGGGCTGCGCAATGAAATCCAGGTCCCCCCCCCTCCCGGAGTACTGTATCCGGAGGGCGGAAACGCCGCTGAGTTCATAGGTTGGATCCAGCATGTCCTTACGGTTGAAAATATCCGTGGGATTCCAGATGTAACCGGTACCGATGGAGAGGGGCTGTTTGCCGACGGTAACCATGAAACGGTCATACTCCAGCACCGTATAAAGGTACTCTGCAGTGAGGGAATCCTCCATCACAAAGGTGGTGTCAAAAGGGGGTGATACCGGCAGAAATTCAGAGAGCAGCCACTGCGTTTTGCCGAAATACCGCTTGGCCTCCAGGGTCGCATAAATACCCACCCGGTCATCCGGATGCTGTTCCATATCCAGGCGGAATTTGTTGTAACCGGAGTAAAATGAGGCTGAAGTCTTCAGCTGATCAACTTCGTGTTCCGAATAGCCGGAAAAAGTCAATTGAGCCTGACTGCTCCCCAGGAGACACAGCGCCCAGAGCAGAGCGGTGCTGATTTTGAAAAGAACTCTCATTTTTTCAGATTCCCTTCCGAAAAAAAGCCCTCCGGAAATGATACGGAATAGGTCATCTCCAGGGTTTCCATGCGCGTTTCCGTACCGTCGAGCTCATCGTGCATCACCATGGTCATGGCCGTTGGATAGCCTTCAATGATCTTGATATCCTGCAGGTAGAGGGTCTTTTCGTGGACTCCTTTCTCATTGTAGTATTGAATGACTTTGGGGAAAAAATCATTTTTCCCCAGTGTGAGCACCATTTTCGAATAACTGCTGCTGATCTCCGGTTTGGGGACAAATTCCAGTTTATATTCATCGGGCTTTTCATCCGGCAGACGCCTATGGGTGTAATCGTCCTTCCAGGTTTTTCCGCCGGCAAAATCTTCATAAGCAAAATCGCTGCCCTGAACTTTTTGTTTTTTGGCGTGAGAGGCCAGCTTTCTCGTCCGCCTTGTGCGGGGAAAATATACCCAGATGTCATCGGCATGATGGGTCATCAAAAAGGCGGTTCCCTTGACCTTGTTGGGCTTGGTGTAGCGCATGAGGACATCTTCACCGCCCTTGTCTGAATAGTATTCATACTCCAGTGTACGGACCGCCCCGCTGCTGGTTTTGTTGATCTGACGGCTAAGGCCCCGGGCATTCTCCGGCGTCATGACCACCAGCATGGAATCCACAATCGCCTCCGTGGGAATTTCCTGCCCGAGCATGAGACCGCCGATGAGTAAAAATAGGATGTATTTCATATCAGTTTTCTCCGCAATATTTAATTTTCAAATAGTTGAGCACTTCAACAAGGGGATAGGCCTCGTCAATAAAATAATGAAAACCGATCCCGTCCAGAATCGCCGCAAGGATCCTGACTTCCAGCGCCGGGTTTTTCAGGCCGATCTCCTCGAGTAATGTTTCCATTTGTTCGAGCTGAGCGTTGAAGAATGCCATAAAACGCTGGCGCACCGTTTCCAGCACGGTGGGTTGGACCATGAGCTGAGTATATAACTGCCAATAGGCCTCCTGGCCGCTGAGGAGTTCACCGTAAAGATCAAACTGCCGGCAGAGCCGTTCGGACGGATCTGAGATCTCATCGGTTTCGGCTGGGATCCTGTCTATCTTTTCAAACCCGATACGGATCAATTCTTCGAGGATGGTTTCTTTACTGTGAAAATAATTATAGATCAGGCCTTTGGAGACTTCAGCCTGTTTGGCCAGCTGCTCAATTGAAGTTGCATGATAGCCCTGAGTAGCAAAAAGATCCAAAGCCGACTGCAGGATCTTCTCCCGGCTCTGATCTCTCATTTCCCGAAACTGTTCTGGTGTGCGGGGCGACATTTCAAATCCTTTTATTATTGACTGTATGGTCAGTCATAATTTAATTCGACTCACAGTTACCGGACAAGGGGTCGATTGGACGCCTGTATTTTATCTAAAATTCCGGTGACAAACCTCAGCCGGGAATAGTTTCAAGCTCCGGACCGGACAAGTCAAAAGAAAAGCCACGGTTTTGTCCGTGGCTTTTCAGAGATCAGTGTCACCGGCGGGCGGCTTTCCGGACGGTTAGTCCCCTGCCGCTCTGGACTTGCGGGAGGAAGAATTCCGGGATGACCGTCTGTCATTACTGCGGTTTGCGGATTTATCGTCCCTGCGGCCCTGAGTTTTGCGGTAATCGTTCCGGCCTGAGGATCTGCGTTTATCATAGGATTTTTTCCCGAAAGACCTTACACTGGAGATGCGTCCCCCCTGCATGGCAATGTGGACGGAGACAATTTTCTTGATCAGTTCGGGATTCATGGTGGTCAGGATGATCGTCACACCGTCATAGTTACTCTTTCGGTGGAGGATCCGGGACAGATTGTTCAAAGCATCCGCCGACAGGTGCTGTTCGACTTCATCGATAAACAGGACTTTTGTATCGGCGGCAATTTTCGCCGATAATTCGATCCAGCGCAGTTGTCCCGGTGTCAGTGACCGCATGGATTTTTCCATCAGATAGGTGATCTCCATTTTTTTACTGATGGCCTCAATGCGTTTATCCATATCTCTTTTGGTATGAGTGTAACCGCTCAACGTTTTCCGCAGATACTGCGCCACCGTGGTCCACCTGGGGGATTTAACGGATTGCTCCACAAAGGCTATGTTGTTGAGAAAATCCTTACGGGAATATTGCCCGATTTCTTTCCCTTCAAATATGACCTTGCCTCCGGATATCGGGGTCATACGGGCCAGTACTTCAAGGAAAACGGTTTTACCGGCAGCGGATTTTCCAGTCACTGAGTAAATCGCTCCCCGGTGAATTTCAAAGTTTTTGATATCCAGTGCGCGAAATTTGTTTTGTTGAACGAGAACATTTTTGATTTCGAATAAAGGTAATTGCATAATAGCTCCTTAAAAGATCGTTTTTATAAAATTAGCGATGACATTGGATGCAGCATTCGCCCGGGCAACTCTTCCACAATTAACCGGGATTCCCTGTAATTCACGCATTTTGGTATATTCGCAAATTATTTCGTAGGTGAATTCCGGGTGAAACTGCACGGCATAAACATTGTCGGCATAACTGAATGCCTGAATACCCATCTGGTTTTTTGCCAGCAATTCAGCGTTTTCGGGTAACCGTTCGACGATATCCTCATGAGTCTCATAAACCGTTGGATCAGGTGGGAATCCTTTGAAAATTGCAGAGGTCGTGCCGGCGGCGGTCAGGTGTATGGTATGGGATCCCACTTCCCAGCCTTTCGGATTCCGTATTACTTTACCGCCCAGAGCCTGGGCGATGATCTGGTGCCCAAAGCAGATTCCCAGGATGGGTTTCCCTTCCGAAGTGCCGCACCGGATGAGTTCTTCAAGTTGAAGCATCCATTCACTGTGGTCCGGAACTGATTCGCCGGAGCCTGTGATGATCCAGGCATCCCCTTCTGAACAATCGGGACAGTCGCCCTGATAGACCAGCCGCGGCTCCAGCTCTACACCCAAACCTGCAGTACGCGACCGGTACCACTCCAGTTTTTCGCCGAATTTTTCCGCTATAGGACGAGGTGTCTGTCCGGCGCAGATCAGGATCACATGTTTCATTTGACGGCCCAATCATTTTTTTGCAGGAAATAATCACAGATTTCACCGAATCGGCACACACTACATTTTGGTTGACGAGACGTACAGTAATGTCTGCCCAGCTCGATCAGATTCAGATGCAGCATGGCATCCCTGCTGAAAGGGATAAAGGGATCGACCGTCCTGAAAGTCTGATCAGGATTCAGCTTTCTGGGCGTGACCCCCAGCCGGGTCAATACGCGGTGAACATGCACATCAACGGGAAATACCGCCCGCTCCAGAGAAAAACAGGCTACGATCGCCACTGTTTTTACGCCGATTCCAGGGATTTTTGTAAGTTCGGCAAACAGCCTTGGAGTGTCCCACTTTGCAATGGGGTCCAGCGTGTAACTGCCAAAATTGGCTTGAGCCCACCGGAGAACCGCCTGAATCGTCCTGGCTTTGCGCCGGGCGAGCCCACCGCTGCGAAGTGTCAGCTCCAGATCCGGGAGTGAAGCTTTTGCCAGAGCTCCCCAGTCCGGATAGCGAGCCTTCAGAGCAGCGTAACTCCGGTCCCGATTGCCGTCATTGGTCGCCTGGGACAATACAGTCCTGACGAGACATTCCAGCGGAGCCTCATTGCGGTGGCGGTATTCCGTTCCTTCATTTTTGAAGGCGGTAATGAGATAAGTGATTTTATCCTGTCGAACCATAACCTTCTGGTTTTGGGTTCGAAAGGTCGTCTGAGGTTTTTGGGGCAGGACTCTCACTCGGTGAAACTCCCTGCCGGTATTAAGGTGAGGTTACTGCTTAGCGTCAGCCCTCTTGGGCTTCCAGGTATTTTTCTACTTCAATGGCGGCGGCACAACCTGACCCGGCGGCCGTGACGGCCTGACGATATTTTGTATCCTGAATATCCCCGGCGGCGAAAACTCCCTCAACGGAGGTTCGCGTCGAATCGGCTTCCGTCACAATATAGCCGGCTGCATCCGTTTTAAGCTGACCCTTGAACAGGTCGGAGTTGGGTTGATGACCGATTGCCAGAAACACACCATCCGTTTTGACTTCACGGGTCTCGTTGGTGACCGTATCCCGCATGATGACACCTGTCAATCCACCGGCGGCGGGATCGCCCAGAAATTCAGTGATCACCGAATTCCAGGCCACGTCAATTTTCGGATGATTGAGCGCACGGGATTGCATGATCTTCGAGCCGCGCAGCTCATCTCTGCGGTGTACAAGGGTAACTTTGGAAGCAAACTTTGTCAGATAAATAGCTTCCTCAAGAGCCGAGTCACCACCGCCGACAACCAGAATTTCTTTATCTTTGTAGAAAAATCCATCACATGTTGCACAGGCTGAAACTCCAAATCCCATTAATTTCGACTCCGAATCCAAACCAAGGAGTCTGGCCGTTGCACCGGTGGAAATAATGAGCGTTTCCGCTTGATACTCCTTACCGCCGGCTTCAACTGTAAACGGCCGCTGAGACAGATCAACTCGATCGACGTTTGCAAAATGAGTTTCAGCGCCAAATCGCTGGGCCTGTTTGCGCATGTTATCCATGAGCTCAGGCCCCATGATACCTTCGGGAAATCCGGGAAAATTTTCCACATCTGTGGTAATTGTCAATTGCCCTCCCGGTTGCAGTCCCTCAAAAACCAATGGTTCCAGATTCGCCCGCGCCGTGTAAATAGCAGCCGTTAAGCCTGCAGGCCCGGAACCAATAATAATGACTTTTCGAACCATATTTATTCCAACCTATCCAATTAGTTCATCTAATACGTCGGTAATCTGCCCCTTGGGAACTGCCCCCACTATTTGTTTATGGACATTACCTTTGGAAAATATCAAGAGGGTTGGAATACTTCTGATACCATATTTTGCTGCAACACCGGGAGTATGATCGACATTTACTTTGCCAACTTTGGCTTTGCCATTATAATCTCCTGCAATTTCTTCAACAACGGGTGCAATTACCCGACAGGGGCCGCACCATTCCGCCCAGAAATCCAGAAGGACAGGTACGTCGGACTGTAGGACTTCGCTTTCAAAATTATCATCCGTTATTTGCAGGGTCAGTTCTCCCATTTTTACTCCTGTATTAAGTTCAATTAAGTGTTTTCTGCATCAAACATAGGCACTAAATATATTTCACCCCCATCATTTCGTTTGATATCTTTTTTAGCTCATTAGATAATTATTTATCCCGCAGGTTACAAACAGTTTGTCCGGTGGACTGATCAGCACTAATTTTAAGGGCGTTTTTTTCCATGAATATTTTGAAGGAAGCCGGTGTAATTCCGGAGCTGTCCCGCAACTGTGATTCCGTTTTTCGGATAAGCCAGATACTTCATTTCTTAAGATTAACCTTCGTGGACTGAGGTAGAAATATGCTTGAATTCAGTTGCCTCATCCAATACCGTTGGATGAGGTTTTTTATTTACGGGGGATTGCTGATCCTGTCCGTCGCTTTCGCCGATATCCGGCAGGACCGCGCTGAGGGGATTGTCCGGGATGCCAAATCGGGATCGCCTCTGAAAGCCGTCAGATTCGAGATTGAGGGGAATCTGATAACCCAATCGGACAGCCTGGGCCGCTTTTCCCTGAAAATTCAGGACAGCATCGCTGTTGTGACCTGTTACAAACCCAATTACTGGATCACTCAATACAGCCTCTACACCTCCCGGTTTAACAATCTGCAGTTACCTCCCGTGGCTTATGACATGGATGGTATTTTCGTTTACGGAAACCGCCGTTCCGTTAACACACTGCAACTCCCTGTTGCTCCCCTGCGCCTTGAATCAGAGCAGATACCGGAGTATTCCTCATCAGCTCAGATCGTGAACCTGTTCCCGGGGGTTTCTCTTAAAACATACGGCGGCCCGGCAGGCGTCAGCAATCTGTCACTTTACGGCGGGCAGGGAGACCGCATCGCCGTGCTGCTCGACGGCGCAAAACTGAACAGTGAGCAAAACGGCTCTGCTGATCTCTCACAAATTCCCGCAGAACTGCTGGATACGGTTGAACTTTACCCCTACGGTGCCTCAAACCGCTTCGGTTCATCGGCCATGACGGGGGTCGTCAATTTCAATATCAAAAATGAAGAATTTAAATTCCGCCAATCCCTCGGTTCTTTTGGCCGTCGGGGAACGACCTTGTTCGCCGGAAATGCCGGTGAAGCTCTGTCCGCCGGGATTGCCCTGGGAAGGAATCATTACGACGGCAGTTATGCCTGGCATGAAGACGGTTCCTATTATCCTACAGCAATGGGCCGGAACTTTGACAGCTATCACAATACTCGCACACAGGATTTCGGCTATGCCAGTCTGAAAGGCCGCAGCTCACATAATTTTATTTACCGCTTTTCCGGCCTCCTCGTCAGCTCAAAACGCTCCCTTTCAGGGCAGATTTATACACAGCCCTACCGCTCAGCCATGGAGGACCGCCTTGAATTGTACACTCTCGAAGCAGGTCTGCCGGACTGGAGGTTTTCCACTCGTTACAAAGTGAGCACTCTGCGCTATCGTAAACCGGCCGGTACCGGCCCGGCCATCGACTCAGGGTCTCACCTGGCCACCTGGCAGTATCAGATTACCCTGTACCGTCATCTGAGCCGTTGGAGCGTGGAAGCCGAATACGTGCGCGACAAGAGCCGCAACCTGTCTTTTGGACAAGTTACACGAATCGATACATCCAGAACCCTGGTGGCTTTTACGAATGAGACGACCCTTACACCGCATCATGTAAAGATCACGCTTTCCGGCAGAGTTGAACTGGAATCCCGACACTCCGCGGCAGTTGCCTGGAGCTTTTCCGCACAAAGAAAAATCGGCGAACGATTCAGGGAAATTGCCCTGATCATCTCACAAAATTACAAAAAACCGACTTTCAACGATTTGTACTGGAAGCCCTTTGGAGACCCGAATCTCAAAACGGAGACCTCCCGGAATCTCTACCTGCGAAACAGGTTGGCATATCAAAATCTGCAGTTGGAACTGGATCTGTTTTATATCCGCTATGATAATTTAATCCAGTGGACTCCCCAAACCGGGGCAACGGCTCTGTGGAGACCGGAAAATATACGGGCCGGCGAATCCCGGGGTTACCATATAGGAGCTGATCTTCCCATCACATCCGGTTTCAGGTTTAAACTTGGACTGGACCGGAATCTTACCCGGAACTACGATAAAAGTGTGGGAGCCGAACATTACGGCAAACCCTTTTATTATACGCCCGAGTATCTCCTGAAAGCGTCTGCGGTGTTATCGGTATCGGGCTTTAACCTGTTCGCCGGTTACGAGAGGGAATCCGAACGGATCCGGCTCTACGGACCTGCTGACCTGAAACTGCCCGCTTATGGCACGCTGGATATCAGCGCAGGCAGGAGCTGGGAGGTTAAATCCGTCTCGCTGAAGGGAACACTGCTGATTGAAAATGTGCTCGACGAACAGTATCAACTGGTACTTGGATATCCCCAGCCCGGCCGGTCTTTGTCTCTGACAGTTGAGCTGAAACCCCGGAAGGAGCATTGATTTGAATGGCATAGGGCGACCATGCCCTGAAATACACAATTAACACAACTTGGAGATGAAATGAAAAAAATACTGTTAATACCGCTCTTACTGGCGCTGGTCTGCGCACAGTCCCGGGTCTTTGTCCTCTGTGAGGGTAATTATGCCGCTGGAAATGCTTCCCTCTGGCAGCTGGACAACGAAGCACTGACGCCCTATCCCGGGAATCCCCTGGGAGATACGGGGCAGTCCATGGTGACAGATGACGACAGGCTGTATGTGATCCTGAACGGTTCAAGTGAGCTCAAGGTCTTTCAGATTGATGGTGACACGGGCAGTCTGAGTCTGGTGACTACGGTAAATACAAATTATTCAGGTCCCCGGAATATGGTGATCCTGAACGGCACCGGCTATCTCACCCAGTGGTATTCCGGCACCATCGGAGTACTGGATTTGGAGACTCTGGAATTCACGACACAGATCCCGGTGGCAGGGCTTCCTGAAGATATCGTTACGGACGGAACCTTTCTTTATACTTCTATTACCATGAACCCTGACTGGTCTGCAGCCAATCTGGTACAGGTCATCGATCCACAGTCGCAGTCCGTCATCGACTCCTGGGAGGTGGGTTCCGGCCCTGGTGATCTCCTGCTGCGGGGAGATGATCTGTATGTGGCGCGAACTTATTTTGATGCCGACTGGAATGCTTTCGCCGGTACTTCCAAAATCAATCTCTCATCCGGAGAAATCACGATCAGGGACTATGGCAGCACCACGGCTTTCGGAGCAGACCTGGCGGTTATAGGAGACACGGTTTACCGAACCTACTCCGGCGGGGTCGTGCCCATAGACGATGACCTGAATATTATCGGCGATGGACAAATTGGCAATTTCGAGGGCATCTATTCAATGGCGGCCAATGGCGGTTTGATCTATCTGGGTATTACCGATGACTATCTGGCCCCTGATCAGATTTTTGTCATGGATACAGCCGGAAATATCCTGGGACAATATGATACCGGGGCAATTCCCGGATCATTCGCTTTTTGGCCGCAGACACCCGTTTGTGAACTCTCAGGGGATGTGAACTACGACGGCCAACTGGATATCCTGGATATGGTCGTAGTGATCGATTATATTCTCTTCAACTCCGACTACAGCGATGATCAATTCTGCCGCTCGGATTTCAATCAGGATGGCTCTGTGGATGTTTCGGATATCATCGGCTGGATCTCGGTAATTCTTGGCCGGGCATAAGAGTCCGCCAGGTCTGTCATCTGATCTGTTCAGGAGTCATTCCGGCATTCATCCTCAGACGGTTTGTAATCGCCGCGTATGCCCGGGCAGTCATGGGTGAGGTCTCCGGTGAGATGCCGGTTTTCTTCCCAGAACGGGTAGGATCGGCACTGCTCAGGCCTGGCCTCGTAAACGCTGCAGCGTCTGCTCCCGATATCGAAGAAAATGCAGGGGTAGTCATCACCCAGACGTCGTTCTTTGAGAGAGAGCCGGTTGTCAATTTTGCGGATATACTGCTGTTTGAAATCGATGATATTCATCTTTAAAAGGGCTGCAAGATTACGGATTTCCCCTGCCGACACCCAGACATACCCCGGGATACCGCGGCAGCAATTCCCCGGACAATCACTGCAGGAATCCGGATCAAAGGCAAATCGAAAGCCAGGTCGATGGCGTAAAGTACGAGCTTGACTCATGCCGCAGTGGTCAGCAGCTTTTTTTCCGCGAGGTTAATTTTCAAAGATCCACAGAACCTGAAAATAGTTAAGCTGCTCAACCGGCAGGAGCTCGGGAGAATAGGTCAGTCCCTCAGGAAGCAGATGATCCATGTGATAGGTGAAGCGGAAGTTGTGAATGTCAAAACCGATCTGGAAACTGAGATCGTTGGTAGTAAAATATCCGCCGTAAAAGGGTGCGAAAGCCGTTGTCCGGGTCAGGTCCGGGACCGCGTAGCCGGTGAAGTGCGTGTAGCTTTGCCGTAACTCCAGAAAGGGACGATACCGTTTACCGGGAATCTCCGGATCCAGCCGCAGCGCTGTACCGAGACGATAATCAAAGAGTACATGGTCCGAGCCTACGTAACTGCCCGTGAATTCAAGTTGGAACCAGCGCCAGTCAATTCCGATGTCATAGCGGGCCAGGGGTATCTGATCTCCTGTCCAGTCTAATTGCCCGAGACTCAGTTTGCCTGATATGCCGGACCATTTTATCTGCAGAGCGACCTCACTTGCAGGGTAGGGATTATTTTGCAGTGCAAGGATGCTGTCGGCGGACAGATTGTTTTCGACAAAGCGTCTGAGGCTTAACGAGAGATTTGCCTGTTCCCATATTACCTCTCCGGTGAGATAAAATTTCTTGGCGATAAAGGCAGTTCCAAAGCTCGCTGAAACAGTCTTTCTCCTCCAGCTGATGCCGGTGTTCAACTGGGTGAACCGATTGCGGTACTCGTGAGCTTCCGGGAATTGAAGCGCCACGGATTTACGCTGAAGATCCATATAGCCGCTGAAATCAGCCCTGATCGGTCGTTTCAGTTTCAGGCGGTTCCAGAGCGTAAAGGCATCAAACTGTTTGCCATAGGCTGAGTATTTGCCGGATTGAAAGGCAGTACGCAGGGACATCTCTGTTCTTCCGACCATCCGCTCATAACTTCCACCGAAATGGAATGATTCTTCCCTGCGATTTTCATATCCTCCCGCTGTGACGGGCAGTCCCGTATTTTCAAAATGGTACTGCAGGCCCAGAACCAGCCCGGATGCCCCGGCGGGGCTCTCATAGCGCAGCTGATAATTCTGCAGGACCGTATTGCGGTCGGAATTTTCAGGTCCGAGATTCCCATACTGCCCGGAAAAAGATCTGCCGGCGCCGATAAAATACAAACGGCCGCCGCTGGCGAGGGCAGCTTCATTCCCCAGGGTGATATCATGATATCCGTAGTCGCCCTGGGAATAGTCGAAAAAAGTGCGGTTGGCCAGACTGTCGGGAGGCATTTGCAGGGGATTGGCGCGGATCAGAAACGACCCCAGCGGGAGGTTCAGACTCCCGTCATACAACAGCGGCCCGTCCTGGATATCGGCAAGTATCAGCGGATTTGATGCTGCGAAGTAGAAAGTAGATTCACCAGTCTGATCCGGTGTGAGAGATAAAGGGGGGAAATCCACCTGCATCTGGCTGATAGATAACAGCGCCGCCAAAAGAAAAGAGGCACGAAAGATAGCAAATCCGTGCCCCTTAAAATTTTGCCTCGGCGAAAGCATTATTTCCGGTTCTGGACGGGCTGCAGTACGGGAATTTTCTCCGATGCAATCTCAAAAACGCCAAACAGAAGGGCAGAATACAACAGACTGCTGATGAGCGTATTCCCGAAAAATGGAATTCCATCCGCATAAACCGCCAGCAGTCCTGCGGCAGTCAGCGGGTGATGATATCCGCCTCCTGTGATCCAAACCCCGAAATTGGTCAAAACAAAAAAGAGTGCGGCTCCTCCCAGAGTTGCACCAAGCACGGGCAGGGCCCTGATCTTCCCCCGCAGGCTGAATCCGATAAAGACAACCAGCAGCAGAGAAAGATAAACCCAGATCAGCGTATTGTGGAGCCCCAGGAAAAGATCTGCTAAGAACATCGCCGCCATGGGAACGATAAACGCCAGCCGTTTATCAGAGAGATAGGCTCCTCCAAACAGGCCGATGGCAATGATGGGGGTGAAGTTTGGTGGATGTGGAATAAATCTTGTCAGGGCCGCCAACAGGACCATGATCACCAGGGTTGATTTTCGAGGTTGCATAGTGTTTTCTTTCCTTTTATTTTCGCGGCGTTAATTTAAGGCAAACTCAGGACAAATTTTCATCTCAAAATTCCCCTCGCTGAATTCATTTTTTGAACAGTTCGGTGAAAAAGTGATTCCGTTTGTCCGTCCAGCTTCCCGCATTTGAATCCTGGCGGATGGCCCGCATCATGAGATCCAGCCGTGTATCCAGTTCATCAATGTAATACACGACCAGGGCTTCCGGGAACCTGGGCACTGCCGGGGATCCCTTTGCGGGATATCCCTGATGGGCCAGTACTATGTGGATGAGTTTCTGCCTCAGGAGTTCGGGAAAATCCGGAATCTCACCAATCGCATGGTTCACCAGTTCCCACCCCAGCGGAATATGGCCTGCAAGACGACCGTCATCGGAATATTCAGCTTCCAGATTGCCCTGCATGCTTTTGAGCTTACCTATATCGTGGAGCAGCATACCTGCCAAAACCAGGTCCCGGTCCAGTTCACTGTAATACTCGCAGATTCTCACAGCAAGCGTGCCGGTGGATACGAGATGTTTTAGAAAACCGCCTCTCACGGGATGATGATGATCTACCGATGCAGGCATAACCTGCAGGCGCCCGGCATGTATTTTTATAAGTCGCTTGACCAGTTTTTTCAGGAAGCGGTTGTTGATTTTATTACTGAGTTTCTTCAGTTCTTGAAACAGCTCCGGTATGGACTCGGGAATGGTCGGCACAAGCTTCTCCGGCGCAAACCCGTAAGCGGCATAGCGTTCGGCATCGGCAACGTTCACCTGAGTGACCGTGAGCTGCAGTTCACCGTTATATTCTGAGGGGGTCCCTTTGATCGCCAGGGGGTCTCCTGTTTTGAAGCGGTCTTTGAAATCATCCACAGAATCCCATATCTTTGCAGGAATCACTCCTGTGTCATCCTGCAGCAGGAGATCCACATAGAGATCCCCTGCCCGTGTGCGCCTGATATTCTTCTCCCGACAGAGAAAAAAGCCCTGAATTTTCCGACCGGCTCTGAAATCCTTGATCGCAGTTAGGTTAACTTTCATTTGTCGTCAGCGCTTGATCCGGACTCCCTGATCCTCATTGATAAAGATCCAGGCCGCCAGCTTACCAATATTCATGGGTTCGTCGATCTCCCAATACTGAATGCCGTGACTGTACCGTGATGATGTATCCCCAACCGGCAGGGCTTTAATATAATCCATGATCTTTCTGATACGGGTCTGCCAAAGCTGGAGGTTTTGTTCCCGGAGATCCACCCACCCGGCGGCAGCCCAGGTGTCGATGAGCTGATCATCCACAGAGACGGCGGCCTGGCTAAGCTGTTTGGGAATCACCACATGGGGACCCCGGAGCAGCTTTCTGCCATCTCGAAGCAGGACGGGAATACCGACTGATATCGCCTCACTGCGGACAATACGGTCGGTGCGGATAAATTCGTCGGCCAGAGCCGTGAGTTCTGTAACGGATTTATCCAGAACGGCCTGCAGCGTGCCACAGGTCTTTTTCAGGATCTGGGCCTCAAACAACAGTTTTGAAAGACGCGGAGGACCGAGAATCTCAAAGGCTACACTCTCGTTGTTGAATTTATCCTCAAGCTTGGACATCTCGGAGATGGCCTGGTAACGCATGTACCCGGCACGATAAGTGGGACCCATTACCGAATTTTCCAGGGCATTGATCACATCGTGACCAGAACTGTCCCCGGTGATCTCCATGATGAGATTATTGGCGATTTCTTCCGGTGTCACAAATTCCATCTGGCCGAAAGCGGTGATGGTTTCAAATTCTCCCCGGGAAAAGATCCCGTTTTCACCGGTGTCGATATAGACGGATTTCAGGGTATCCTTAAGGTCCTCCCATTTTCCGTTCCCTTCGAAGTCGTAATCGCCGCCCAGCTCAAAGGCATTATCGGGGGTACAGTCAAACACTTCAATGGGTTTGCCGTGCTTGCGTATTTCACCGTAACCAATACTTTTCCAGGCTATTGCCGCTGCAGGCTTGATCTCTTTGCAGAGGGGACCGCCCGGTGTGCGGGACATGAGGAACAGCAGCATCGTATGAGCACCCGCCAGCGATGTCTTGCTCATCAGAACCCTGGACGGACGTTCCTCACTGTGAGTGTAGGGAATGTTCAGTCCCATTCCTCCCGTACCGGTGGTTCCGATCTTGAGATAGATACCGGTTTTGTTTTCCAGCATCGCGGCATGCAGGATTTGAATGTGCCGGATGATCTGCGGAATATACTGCGTTGCGAGAATTTTGTCGATTTCCACCAGGAGTTTTGAGGTCAGTTCATTTTTAGCCCTGGCCTCCGACAGTTCCTGTTTGATATTGTAGTAGCCCGTAAAAATATCCTGGTACGCCAGACCGGTTGCCGAATTCACGGAGTCGATTATGATATTGGGTTTGTATTTTGAGATCACTTTGTAGAGCCAGGAGGAGTGCAGTGTCTCGTCGTCCATCTGCTCCATGACATCCTTCAGCAGTAAAGCTCTGTAGTCTGGGTTGTAAATGATCTCATCCCTGGGAAGATCTTTCAGTTTTTCGTTTACGAAAATATTGCCCCATTCAGGAATCAACCGGACGCCCTTTGATTCGGAAGCGATTCTTGCACAAGCCTCCCGTGCTTCATTTTCCTTCAGCGATAAGATGACAATTTCCCTGGGGGCATAATTGACCAGTTTGCGGAGGGTAGCCGTACCAACCAGTCCCCATCCGCCTAACATCAGGATCTTTTTTCCTTTTATATCCATTTCTGCATTCCTTTCATAGCAATGATACCTATAGCGATTGAATTCAATTTTGACTCCATTTTGTCAGAACGCGAAAGCAGGATGACGGGGACCTCAGCCCCCAGAACAATGCCTGCCGTTTTCGCGTGACCGAACAGGCTGAGTGATTTGACAATAAAATTGATGGCTGTAATATTGGGACCCGCAAAAATATCCGTCTTACCGGCGATTGTTGAGGTTATATTTTTCTTCCGGGCAGCCCTTTCGGAGCTGCAGACATCCAGTGCAACAGGGCCTTCGACGGTAAAATCCGTCCGCTCTCCAAATTGCTCAGCCAGCTGCCTGGCGATCAATGTTTCCGGGATCGCTTCCGATACTTTTTCTACAACTGCAAGCAGGGCCACATTGGGATGCACGATTTCAAGGTTATGTGCCAGTTCCACAGCATTCAGGACCATGGCCTCCAGAACATCAGGAGTCTGCAGAGGATTCACGCCGCCGTCGGTCATGAGCATCAGCCGGTCATACTCCGGGGATTCCACTACGGCCACATGGGAAAGTTTGCGTCGTCTGTGCAATCCATTTGACTTGTCCAGAACCGCCTTGAGAACTTCAGCCGTGGACAGATCGCCTTTCATCAGCAATTGCCCATCATTTTTTCGCACATGCGCAACCCCGTCGGCTGCGGCTTTGGCGGGATCATCGTTTCGGATGAGGGTAGGCTCAATCCAGCCGCGCTCTTCGGCTGTTTTCAAAGCATCGAAGACAGACTTCTGCTGCGGGTTCACAACGGTTACCCCTGCAGGCGGCAGATTATCAACCACAGAATAGAGCTGCTCAAAGGTGCGTATCATGCGTATTCCAGAGCCGTCTCTTTTTCCTGCAGAACCCTCAAAGTACCCGCCGCCAGAGCCTCCAACTCAAAAGAACCGGGATAGACTTTGACAACCGGGATGAACGGGACCTTTTCTTTGATAGTGGAAATCAGTCCATGGGACCTTGCCAGTCCGCCTGTGAGCAGAAGGCAGTCAACCTGACCCTCAAGAACGGCAAACATTGCACCGATTTCCTTGGTGATCTGATAGACCATACCTTTATAAATACCGGCAGCAAAATCATCATGAAGGATCAGTTTCTCAATCTCCTTGAAATCGGCGGTACCAAGATATCCTTTCAAGCCGGATTTTTTCGAGAACAATTCTACGAGCTCGGATTCCGAAAGCCTGTCTCTAAAAACGAGGTCAAGCACACCCTGGAGCGGAAGGGCTCCCGCCCTCTCAACCGAATAAGGTCCCATCCCCAGGAGGCCGTCATTCACATCGATGATGCGGCCGTCTGATATGGCCGCTATGGAAAATCCGCTGCCCAGATGAGCTGCGATACATTTGAAAGCGGTCAGGGGTAAATCGAGTTCTGCCGCCGCCCGGCGGGCGCAATAGCGTAAATTCAGGGCGTGGCAGCGGCTCCGGCGCTCGATCCCCGGAACTCCAGAAATCCGTGCTTCCGGGATAAAATCGTCAACGGTGACCGGATCAACGATAAATCCCGGGACACCGTATTTTGCACAAATTCTGTCGGCCAGCAGTGCACCGAGATTTGAAGCATGGTTGGAAAATTCACAACTTCGATAAGCCCTGAGCATGGGTTCCGTGATCCGGTAGGTTCCTCCGGCGACGGGTTTCAGCGGTCCCCCTCTGGCAGAGACGGCATCAAGCCGGTCGATTTCATCGAGAACGGAGGTCAGTGATGCTAACCGGAAGTCGAGTTGATCCACCACATTCCCGGATAAATTTATCCTGCTGTGATCGATTTTCTTCTCACGGATAAGGTCGTTATCTGAGAAATATCCTATCTCAGTTGAAAGACTGCCCGGATTGATGGCTACTATGAAGAACTCAAATCTCCTTAAGATCTGTTATGCCGTGCCGTCAGCATTTGGAATATTAATTTAACCCTCGGCTTTCATCAGGCCGGGAAATTAAAACTCATCGAAGGAGGCCAGGATTGCGCAGGCGCAGAAATTCTGTGCCCGGCAGTCCTCAAGTTTTTTCTCCAGCGATTGAAAATGACCGACCTCCATCTCGGCCAGTTTCAGCAGAAACTGTTTTAAATCGGTGTCAGGGGTCATGTCGGCTGCATCCCGGTAAAATTGAGCTGCATCCTTTTCATCAAGCATGGCTGCTTCGAGGATTTCTTCGATGGAATTAAACGCTTTGGCTTTTCGATGAGACATGTTTTCTCCTAAACCGTTGAGGTTTGGCCGGTAAGTTCCATTCCCCTTCTCAGCGCCTGCTCATTCACAGGGATTAAAGGGTGATGTCTTTCCGGCAGGACTTTTTTTAATGCTTCCAGCACGGATTCGATGGTTACCACCGGCTTGAGGGCCAGAAAAGCTCCCAGCATGATCATATTCATGGTCTTGGCATTGTTCAGCTTCAGGGCTTCGACATTTGCCGGAATATCATAAATGTTAATATCCGTACGGGTGGGTGGATTGATGATATTGTTCGCCTCATAGAGCAGGTTGCCGCCGGGTTTGACACCGCTCTCAAATTTATCCATGGAGGGCTGATTCAGGATGATCGCCGTATCGTAAGTGTTGATGATGGGTGAGCTTATTTTATCATCGGAAATGACCACAACACAATTGGCGGTTCCCCCGCGCATCTCCGGTCCGTAACTGGGCATCCACACAATTTGATTGTCTTCAATCATCCCTGAATATGCCAGCGTCATACCCATGGATAGGACTCCCTGTCCACCGAAACCGGCAATGATCAATTCTTCGGTCATCGTATTATTCCTTTCCGGGCAACTTTAAATCACCCAGTTTATAGAATTGAAATATTTCATCTTCCAGCAGTTCGTTGGATTCAAGGGGCGTCATCTTCCAGCCGGAGGGACAATTGGAAACGATCTCAACAAAACAGGTTCCATCCACATTATCTATCTGATACTGAAATGCTTTCAAAAGGGCTTTTTTCGTTTTCCGTACATGATTCGCCGTGTTTACAGCCTGTCGTGTTACATAATAGGCACCCGGCAGGGGGGCTATCATTTCTGCAATTCTCAGCGGATGCCCGTGCACAGACGGGTCCCGGCCGAAAATCGTCGTGGAGGTCTTCGCACCTGCGAGTGTAGTGGGAGCCATTTGCCCGCCGGTCATGCCGTAGATTCCGTTATTGATAAAAACGATCACTATCTTTTCACCGCGATTCACGGCATGTATCGTTTCGGCCGTTCCGATGGCTGCCAGGTCGCCGTCTCCCTGGTAGGTGAACAGAATGCGGTCCGGCAGAACTCTTTTAATACCGGTCGCCACGGCGGGAGCCCTGCCATGAGCGGCTTCCTGCATGTCAACATTCAGATAATTGTAGGCAAAAACGGCACAGCCCACAGGGGCAATACCCACAGTTCTTTCGACAATATCCAGTTCTTCAACAACCTCCATGAGCAGCCGGTGCGCGATGGAATGTCCGCAGCCGGGACAGTAGTGCATCGGTGTATCGATCAGGCTGTCCGGCCGGCGCCAGACCTGATTCATTTCTTCGATCAGTTCACATTTGTAGCTTTCGTCTCCGGCCAGGTACAAATAGGGATCGTCTGTTTTTTCAGGGAATAATTGTGTCATCAGTTCACCTCCGCAGCAAAGTGTTCCTCGTAATATTTTTCGATCTCATGCAGAATGGCATCCGGTTGAGGGATCATGCCGCCCTGACGTCCGTAAAACTGAACCGGGACTTTTCCGCTGACCGCCAGACGGACATCTTCTACCATCTGCCCGGTATTCATCTCAACCACCAGCATCCCACTCACCTGATCAGCCAGCTGAGACAGTATCTCCGAGGGGAAGGGAAAGAGAGTAATGGGTCTCAGCAAGCCGGCTTTCAGTCCTTTTTCCCGGGCCATTTCCACTGATTTATGAGCAACCCTGGAGGAGAGCCCGAAGGCTACCAGCAGATAATCTGCATCTTCGGTCATGATGGACTCAAAGCGCACTTCATTCGCTTCGATGAGTCTGTATTTTTCCTGGAGATGCTGGTTGATGAGCTCCATTTTATCAGGTTGAATATAGAGCGACGTGATAACATTGTGGTCGTGCCCTTTGCGCCGGCCCCGCGTGGCCCAGTCCGAATGATCTACCTTATGGGCTTCAACATCGTAATCCGGAAATTCAACCGCTTCCATCATCTGTCCGAGGGCGCCGTCTGATAAGATCAGTACCGGATTGCGGTATTTGTCCGCCAAATCAAAACCGTCATAGACAAATTCGGCCATCTCCTGCACGCTGTTCGGAGCCAGTACGGGCAGTTTATAATCACCGTGACCGCCCCCCTTGACCGCCTGGAAATAATCTCCCTGCGAGGGTTGAATGGTTCCCAGCCCGGGACCGCCGCGCATCACGTTCACCAGCAGACAGGGCAATTCCGCGCAGGCAATATAGGAGATGCCTTCCTGCATGAGACTGAAGCCGGGACTGCTCGTACTGGTCATGACCCTTTCACCGACACCGGCGGCGCCGTAAACCATGTTGATGGCGGCGACTTCACTCTCTGCCTGTAAAAATGCCCCGCCCCGCTGCGGCAGTTCCCGTGATAAATATTCCAGCAGTTCGGATTGCGGTGTGATGGGATATCCGAAATAACCCTTGACCCCTGCCCTGATCGCTGCTTCTGCAAGGGCCTCATTGCCCTTCATTAATTTTTTTGCCATAATGCTCCTAATCGATATTGATATTGAGGTTTTCAGTAACATTCGAGATCACAGCTACCGGTTGTCTCTTCTGCTTTGTCTGACGGTAAACAGTAATAATCGCCTCAGGGCAAACCATGGCGCAGTTCGTGCAGCCTGTACAATTGTCCTCTACAAGGACCGCATAATGATAGCCTTTTTTGTTGATGTTGTCAGACATTTTGAGGGATTCCTGCGGACATTCGTTGGTGCAGAGTTCACAGCCTTTGCAATTCTCAATATTAATACTAATGTGTCCATGAATTTTTGCCATTTTACACCTTCGTTATTTGAATTATTACCAGTGAATCGATGCACTAAATTTACAGATTTGTATTCTTTTTCCGGAAACCCTTTTGCTGTTACAGAATATTAATCGGGCGTCGGAACGGACTTGGCCCCGGGCCGGTGTGACCGGTCCTGGAACAGGGGAAGTGCTGCGGGAAAGCGGTGGATAAATCAGGATTGATATCCGGGCAATTCAGTCATATCGTTCAAAAAACTTTGTCCGATGCACCGGGCCGGAAGTCACTTAAGGCGGTAATCAATGATAGCGCCCTTCGGACCAGTTTTCGATGATCCCGGAAGCAGTCAAAGTGCTGTCCCGGTTAACCGCCAGAGCGTTGTCATAAACCTTATCCCCGCTGCGAAGGATGTAGCGGTAAAGATTCGTATCAACTGCAAGCAGGATTTCCCCTCCGTAAAATTTCAGGGGACAGCCCTGGATCATGAGTTCCGGTTCCGGCAGTCCCCGAAGGTCAAACTTGAGGAGGTTCATTTCTGCAGGGATCATAGTGATTCGGGGATTATGTCCATATACCTCCGGCAATTCCATGATTTTCCGTTCCGTGATCAGGCCATCCACGTCATTCAGTGGCTGCAGAAACCAGTCCTTCTCCGGTTTGCGCACTTGAAAACGGGATGTATCCCAGCCGCTGTGGATAAGTTGGATAATATCTCCCTGACCCGCTCTCACGGTCCGGGGAGTAAGACCGATAGGTTCATCATTTAACAGGATGACGGCCCCAACGGGATCCGTATTAAGAAAAAACTCACCGGACTGAAAACGTCGGTACAGCAGCAGGCTTACAAGGCCGAGCAATCCTGTTATCAGCAGGGGTATTGCGAATCTCAGAAGTTTTTTATTCCGGAACACGCGCCGTTTTCCCTTCAAAAGCGGCCGGGCTTCGGCATCGCCATACAAAATGTAAAACATCCAGGACAGGTCCGAAATGCCAAAACGGTCGATCAGAGAACTCCTGGCCCTGTGCACGGCCCGACCATAGCTGTAACCCTTGAGCAGTGAACGATAGAAGAAAATACCGAACCAGGTGGCTTGTACGCTGGGGATATCCCCGTTGGTGGTCAGGAATGCACAAATGCCGGCCTCCAGAAAATTGTGAATGAAAGCGTTTGAGCGGAGGGTCCCGCTGCTCCCACAGGTGTTGCTGAAAACGAAATGCGGCAGCTGCCGAAAATGGCTCAACGCATCTCCGGCGAATATTTCCCCTTCATCCAGCAGCCAGCCTGATTTTCCCGTTTCGTCAGTCTCAAAATGACCCGAAAAGTGGAGCATACTGCAATCCGTTAGAACCTCTTCAAGGGTTTGCCGGGTAACTGAGCTCCCCATCAATGGTCCCTGCAGATCAAATACGGTTTCAAGGTCTTCACCCAGTGTAAACAGCTCTTCCCGAATAGTTGTATCCAATGCAGGATCGGCTGAAGGGTCTCCGACGAGCGCGAGTTTTCGCCCCTTAATAACCCTGGGGTTCGTATGGGATATGCCTTTTTCGGTGGCGATCTGACGACTGATGATGAAACCCTGCCAGAGAAAAATATCACCGGTATAAAGAATATCAAAGGGCAGATGTGCGATGGCCTCATCCACGGAAATGACCAGATGTTCGGGCTCTTCCAGATCAGCCAGCCTGCGCAGCTGAACACCCGTCTCGCCGAAAATGGTCTGGAATAAGGCCTGTCCCTTGAGCTTCAGTTTTTCCAACAGGTCAACGCTCCTGCCCCGGGTCAGATAGGCTTGGGGAATTTGCAGCAGAAGCTCATCAGCCAAAGCCTCCAGTTGATAGATCTTGACACTGCGGAATTCTTTGAGCGGCGGGGAGATTGAATCAACAGAGTAGAGGTTGATTCTCAGATTTTCGTTGTCTATCTGCTGGACTTCAAGGCGTAACACGCGGCAAAATTATACCGCATCCCTCCAATCAGGATATAGTTAATTTGAGGGTGCCCAGATTCTTTCGTCCGACAGAAAAGGCGATTTCATAATCACCGCAGCTCAGGGTTTTAACCGGCGTTGTACCGGTACCGTCCGTGATTATTTCGTAAACCGGTTTACCAGCTTTTTTTACACTGAAGCGTCCGTTTTTAACGGCCCGTCCGTCCCCGTCTTCTGCGGTGAAATGCAGGAATTGCCGCTCCCCTTCTGTCTGGATACGGCAGCTGATCAGATAGGGTGCAAGGCTGGATTGAAATACATACAATCCACCTGTCGTGCCCCGTGTGGGGACAAGTGACAATCCCAGCTGGGGTCGATAAAATGAATGCCCCTCTAAAATTTCAAAAGCGGACTTTACTTTTTTCAGTACGAGCTGCATCGCATATCTCTCTTCAAGTCCCAATTTCCGGATCACTGTCCGGTGTAACCGGCGGGGAACCTCTTTTTCAGGTTCCGCCTCCACGAGTTTTTTCAGAAGCAGAACTTCAGCAGTCTCTACGGGAGAAGCCAGCAGGTATTTTTCAACAGCCTGTCTGGCTGCAGGTTCAAGGCGGTCTTCTACATAAGCCAGCAGGTCGTCCTCTGTTACCGCAGCATCTTTTATTTTCTTAAGCTGCAGTCCTATTTTTTTCAGTTCCGTTTCGATTTTATTCTTCATGGTTCTCCTGACGTTCTCAAGCGAAGTTTTCTTCGATTATTTTTTTTAATTTTTTCAGGGTCCTGTTTTTCAGGCTGCTGACAGTGTTCAGGGGTTTGTTCAGCAGGGTGGCGATCTCCCGCTCCTTGAGATCCTGGAAATAGTAAAGTTCGATGATCTGTCTTTCCCCTGGTTTCAACTGATTTAAACAGTGCGCCAGCGAAAGTTTGTCAAGACGGCTGTCCTGTGCTGAAGGGGCTTTGAGCAGTTCCAGGGGTGAGCGGCCATCCTCGTCTTCCCTGGCTTTTAACTTGAGGTGTTTATAGGCTGCGGAGCCGAAGTGGTCTTTCACCAGATTGACCACGATACGGTACAAATAGGTCGTAAATTTGGCTTCACGATTCCACAACCTGATGCGTCGCATGTCATCCTCAAAAAGCTTCAGAAATACAGCCTGAAACAGATCCTCCGTCTCCGTTCGGGACAATCCGCCGAAGCTGTTCAAAGCTCCGTAAATGAGTTTTTCGCTGGAGTTGACAAAAGCCAGCTGAGAAGCCGGATCCCGGGCCAGGACCCGATCGATCAACAGATCGTCAATTTTTGTGGCTGCATTCTTCACCGGCGATGATTTCCCTTGGTTAGAACAAAATGAGTGCTATAGTTTTCTGCATATTCGGAACGTTCATAATGAAACAATTTAGGGTGAAACTGAAAAAGGTCGGTAGTGGTTTTATGATCCGCCTGCCGAAAATGATCAGCGACCGCTTCAACTTCAGGGATGGAGACGAAATCGAGATCAGTATTCTTGCGCCGGTTCTTTCCGATCAGGGAGATTTGTGGGAAAAACCTCCGAAGGAGATTACCGAAGTGTCGGTGACGCTTTCAGAAGATACTCACAGCCTGAATATGTACAACCGTATTTACATTCCCGCAAAATTGCGTTTCTTTTTCCCGCCGGCGGGAATGGATTTTATTTTACGAACCAATGTCGGGAATTTTACGACCCATTTGACGAGCGACGGATTTATCAAAAAAAACATTTTTCGCTGGTTTTCTTTCAACGGCCCCCTGGAGGCCGGAGACCGTTTAGATTTTATAGAAGAACCGGGACCATCTTCAAAATACAGGATGGTCCTGCAGAAACAATTCAGGACCCCCGGGCCTGGTAAAATGGAGAAAAAATGAAAGTTATTATTGAATTTTGCATCATTTGACACTACGACAACGAATTCGACCGGGTGTCGAAACTCATCAAAGTAAAAAATCCGAATGCCGATATACAGGGGAATCCTTCGCCTCCTCGTACCGGCGCCTTTGAGGTCACAATCGACGGCAAGCTGGTATTTTCAAAATTCCAGACCAATCGCTTCCCCACGGACGATGAGGTCATGAAATGGTAGATGAACTGAATATTCCCGGCTGAATTATGCCGTAAATAAATTTGAATTAACACTGGGCAAGCCCGGAGAAATTCACCAAATGTCTCGTCCGGCGCAGTCGGGCAGTTGCCGGACTTAGACGGATTAAAGGACACGCAGACTCAAGTTTAAACTTCAGGCAGCCGGCGCAGACTACCCGGAATACCCTGCAAATTGGATTTCATTCAAGCCAAATGAAAAAGCCGGCAGCCACCTTGCGTTACTGCTTCGTACTCTCGGTTGTCCTGCTGTAATTTTGCCGCCCATGAATGAGATCAAATTACCCCCGAAAGGGGCTGTGGTGGAGTTGTATATTGAATCCCTGGCATTTGGCGGAATGGGTATTGCACATCTACATGAGATGGTCGTTTTTGTTAAACATGCCATCCCGGGACAAACCGTCCAGGCCCGAATTCTGAAGAAACGGCGCTCTTATCTCGAAGCCCTCCGACTTGACATAATCTCTGAATCACCTCACGCTGTAAAACTCCGCTGTGATCATTTTGAGTACTGCGGCGGTTGTACGTTCCAGAACCTGAATTACAGGGAGCAGCTTTCTGCCAAGGAAGGGCAGGTCCGGGATGTCTTCAAACGCATTGGAGGATTCGATGATCTCCGGGTCGAATCAATTTTCCCCTGCGAGGAGATTTATCATTACCGCAACAAAATGGAGTTTACCTTTTCCAACCGCCGCTGGATACTGCCTGATGAAGACGAAAAGGTTCAGAGCAACTTTGCCCTGGGACTGCATATCCCCGGACGGTACGATAAAATATTGAATATTGATGCCTGTGCGCTGCAGGATCCTGTAGCCGACGAACTCCTGCAATTTGTCAAAAGCAAAGTGCAGGAAAGAGCGCTCCAGCCTTATGATATCAAAACACATACGGGGTTTCTGCGCAATCTCGTGATCAGGTCTGCAGCCGGTACGGGAGAGATCATGGTGAACCTTGTGACGGCTTACGAAGAGACGCAGGAACTAAAGGCTTTGGCCGCCGAAATCGCTGCCGCTTTTCCCAGGGTGGTGAGTATTGTGAACAATATTACCGGGCGTAAATCCGGCGTGGCAAAGGGAGAATATGAGATCACTCTGCAGGGTCAGGACTATATCACGGAAACCCTGGGGGAATTTCGTTTTCAGATATCGGCCAATTCCTTTTTTCAAACGAATTCCCGGCAGGCCCGGCGGCTTTATGATCTCGCCGAACAATTGTGTGAGTTCACCGGTGAAGATATCGTTTACGATTTATACTGTGGTACCGGGTCAATTGGTATCTATTTTTCAGAGAGTGTCCGCAAGGTCTATGGTTTCGAACTCGAGCCGTCAGCCATCCGGGATGCCCGGCGCAATGCCCGCTTGAACAAAGTCGATAAAATGGAATTCTTTGAGGGTGATCTCATGGATTTGCTATCCAAAACAAATTTGAAAAAGTCATTGGAAACCCCTGATGTGCTGATCCTGGATCCTCCCAGAGCAGGACTGCATCCGCATACAGTCCGGGATATTCTGAAATTAAATCCCCGGCGTATCCTCTACATTTCCTGTAACCCATCCACACAGGCCAGGGATGCGAGTCTGCTCTGCCGGGAATCCTACGCGCTCCTGAAAATACAGCCTGTAGACATGTTTCCACACACGCCCCATGTAGAAAATATCGCTTTACTGACGAGGAAAAAGTGATGGAAATGCGACGGTCAACCTCATCTGCCGTAGAAACTTCCTCCGCTGAAAAAACCCTGGAATCCGGTAATGACGCATCCTGAACATGCCATTCAAATCAGGGCGCTGAAAAAAAATTACGACGGGTTTCAGGCGCTCAAAGGTATAGACCTGAAAATCAGTGAGGGGTCATTTTTCGGATTGCTTGGACCAAACGGTGCCGGCAAAACAACCACCATCGGTATTCTCACTGGACTGGTGCGGTTGACCTCCGGGGAGGCTAAAATTTTCGGTAAAGATGTGGTCAGGGATTTCCGGTTTACGAGAAAATCAGTTGGCTTGTCTCCCCAGGAGCTGAATTTTGATCCGTTCTTTACGATTCGGGACCTGCTGACCCTTCAGGCCGGTTACTATGGTCTGGCCCGCACCCTGGCCCGGCAACGAACCGCCGAAGTACTTGACCTGCTGGGGCTCACTGCCAAAGCGGATGCCAAAATGCGGGAATTATCCGGCGGCATGAAACGGCGGGTACAAATCGCCAAGGCCCTGATCCACGATCCCCCGATCTTAATTCTCGATGAACCCACTGCCGGCGTCGATATCGAGCTGCGTCACATGCTGTGGCACCATCTGAAAGAGATGAACCGATCCGGGAAAACCATTCTGCTTACAACCCACTATATTGAAGAAGCTGAAAAACTGTGCAGCGATATTGCCATCATCGATAACGGAAGCATCATCGCAGAAGGGTCACCCGCCGGATTGATAAACAGCCTGGGTAAAAGCGTCATCAAATTAAAAGTACGTGACTGGAAAACTTCCTATGCGCTGAAAAACCGGGAATACAACCTCACCGGCAACGAGCTCACGGTCAGGACAAACAACTCGGTAAAAGACATGCCCGATCTGATTTCCGCCGTGATCGCCCTTGGCGCCGGTGTTGAGGAGGCCCGGGTGTACAACAGCAGCCTGGAAGATGTTTTTGTACAGCTAACAGGGAAAAACATTGATGATTAACCGGGGCTTTCGGACCCTCATACGCCGGGAGGTCTGGCGCTTCCTGGCACTTTATCGTCAAACTGTAATTCCCAGCCTGATCTCATCAGGCCTGTACATCATGGTCTTTGGACAGTCCCTCGGCTCACGCATCGGAACCATAAAAGAAGCCTCGTATATCCAATTCATAATTCCCGGACTGGTCATGATGTCCGTGATCA
>JAADGM010000100.1:0-36962 GCA_013152375.1 FCB group bacterium
GAACTCCATCCTGTCAGAAGCAGAGATAACACGAATTAATGAATTCCTCAGATTGGGTTAAACTGAAAAGTTTGGCCTGCATCCTGTCACAGCTGTAATTCATTTTGCAGATAAGATCATTCTTATCAAACTGTCATAAGCCTGCGGCAGATGCAGCTTGAGAGCTCCTTTGCTTTCTCGATAATGAGCCCGGTCAAGGGAGGTCCGGTTATTGTGGGATTAATAAAGGTATCGCTCCTACGGAGCTGATAATGATATGTAATTGCATTTCTACAGTGGTTACGCCCTTACAGGGCTGATGTTAATTTGGACGCAGGGAAAAAATGAAGTCCCGGAGGGACGAAATCTTTGTAAAACTGAAGCTGCGCCAACCCCAAGCTCCAGCGGAGCGGTACAGGCTATCAGCAATATTTTCCGCATGTTTTGGTAGATAGGAAAAGATAAACCCTGTTACCCTATCCGGTGCAGGGCTTTTTTCTTTTTATCACCTGTACCTTTTGGAGGGGTGTGACATCCGGCGAAGGCCGGATGAATATGAATAAAAGCAGGGCACCGCAAACTCCAACCCTGAAGGGTTTACCCGGTGGAACCCCCCGGGGGGGCCATTCGGGCAGGACGAATAGCGGAAAGCAGGGTCATCATTCCAACGGGGTTGAATACCGGCCTCATACTGCGGCGCTATCGGACAGGCATGACTCACAAATAAACGCTCCCCTGCCTGATCTTCAACGGAATGGGTACAGCCCCGGACTAAATTGTTTTGTCCACCGTCAATGAACCTCTCTAAATTATTGCAACAATAAGGGGTGAATTTTTCAAAGGTTCGATAAGAATCCGGTATTAAACCGACGGGAAAATGCCTTAACCGGAAGGAACGTCTTTACGTTCCGGAAGACAATACCAAGAGGAGATCACATGTCATCAATTAAGGGAACAAAAACGGAACAAAACCTGCTGAAATCTTTCGCAGGGGAATCACAGGCCAGAATGCGTTATGACTATTTTGCCAAAAAAGCAAAAAAAGAGGGCCTGGAACAAATCTCGGACATCTTCAGCGAGACGGCGGTGAACGAGAAGGCACATGCCAAGCGCTTCTTTTCTTTCCTCGAAGGAGGGATGGTTGAGATAACCGCCACCTACCCCGCGGGGAAAATCGGGACGACACTCGAAAATCTGAAGGCTTCGGCGGAAGGTGAAAATGAGGAGTGGACAGAACTCTATCCCGAATTCGCCAGAATCGCCGAAGAAGAGGGTTTCAAAGAAATCGCCAATACTTTCAGAATGATTGCCCGTGTAGAGCAGGCACACGAAGAAAGATTTCGGAAAATTTATGACAATCTGGAATCGGGAAAAGTTTTTGAGCGAAACGGTAAAGTGATCTGGAAATGCCGGAACTGCGGTTATTTGCATGAAGGAACTAAAGCCCCCAAACTTTGTCCTGCCTGTCAACACCCCCAGTCTTATTTTGAATTAAAGGCGTCAAACTACTAAAAGCCGCCTGCGTTCCGTGACATACTGAACAGAGATAAATTGGTATTAACCCCAGGGCAAGCCCCCGGGGAATAAACCAAATCATCTCGTCCGACGTAGACGGATTAAACATAGAAAAGTAACGGAGTTTTCTACGCTCTGGTCCGGCATCCGGTCTGTGACAAAAAACACTCAGGCATCAGAGAAATTTTATATCGCCACCATTGAGAAAAAGATACGGTTTTGCGGCATATTATCAGAAGATATCTGAACCTCCCGAAACCGATTTTGTTGCTGGTGACTGCCGGCCTGCTGATCAATATCGTCAGCGCTGGGTTTATACTCATTCTGAATATTTACCTGCGCAAAGAGGGATATTCTGATGCCCGGATTGCCGCCTTCACTTCTTATCGCTTTCTGGGAGTGTTGGTGCTGGCTTTTCCCCTGGGACTTTTTATTAAAGGGAAAAAGCTGAAACCCTATTTTGTCCTGTCTTCGATTCTCATGCCCATTGCCGGGTTTTTAATGATGACTTCCGTGAGACAGGGCAACATCCTGCTGATTAAAAGCAGTTTTCTGCTTTGGGGTCTGGGACTGATGCTGCTGCAGGTTTGTACTTTGCCTTTTATCATGCGCAACACCCCCGAAGCCATCATCCCGGAGGCCATTTCGTTAAGTTTTTCAACCTGGTCGTTCTCATTGATTTTCACCGGTATCTTCATTGCTATTCTGTCTGCTGTAGGCAGTTTTACACTGGGCGGTGTGCATTTCCCCTGGGAAGAGTACGAAATCCTCATGCTGTTGATAGTGATCAGCGCTTTTGCCATCTTTTTTGTGCTGCCGCTGAAGGAGGGGCCTCCCCGGTCGGCGGGCGGCATAGGTTCTCACTTCAAAGCGCTGCTGCTGGACTACGATTGGGATAAGATCCTGAAGGCACTCATTCCCACCATGCTCATCGCGGTTGGGGCCGGCCTGATGATCCCCTTCGTGAGCCTTTTCTTTTATTCGGTCTTCGGTATAGATTCCGACCAGTTCAGTCTGATCGGCTCTGCGGCGGCCGGTCTGGGGCTGATTGCGTCTCTGCTGATACCGGCCATCAAACGGCGTTACGGGTACAATATCGCCATCCTGCTCACTCAATCCCTCGCCGTTGGTTTTCTGGTGCTAATGGCCCTGACCCAGCTGTTTGCCGCGGTGACCGGTGTCGTGTTTCTGGCCATCGCTTTTTATATCATTCGGCAGCCTCTCATGCACATGGCGGCACCCATTACCAGTGAACTGACCATGAATTATGTCGGTGAAAAAAATCAGGAACTCATCAGCGCCATTAACTCCAGTATCTGGAGCGCCTCCTGGTACATCAGCGCCAAGATTTTCCAGCTGATGCGTTCGCTGGACATTGCTTATTACCGGATCTTTCTCATCACCGCAGGATTCTATGCCGTGGGCATTCTGATGTATTATTTCATCATCAGGGAATATCAAACCGTGTTGATCAAAAGACTTTCCGTAAAATGACGGAGCACTGCCATGTTTATTAAGATTTTTATGCCAAACCCCTGCACTCTGACAGCACTGGAAAGAAAATGACCCTCGACCTGACAATGATTTTTCTCTTCGGACTGTCCGTAGGATTCGGCCACTGTATCGGCATGTGCGGCGGATTTGTCATGACCTATTCACTGAAAATCCAAAAACAGCAGGGGAAAACCCCGATCGTTCAGCTGGTGGCCCCCCATCTGCTCTACAGCGCCGGTCGAATCCTGACTTATTCTTTTTTGGGGGGACTGTTCGGCATCATCGGACTTACTTTTGACCTGTTTAATTTTCAGAGTTATCTGCAAATCCTGGCCGGGATTGTCATGATCATTCTGGCTGCCGAACTGGCCGGCTGGATTCCCCATTTTTCAAATGTTGGGTTTTCTCTTTTCAAACCGTTCAGAACCGTCGCTGGTCATCTGATGAGTGATTTAACATTGACCAATGTCTTTATAACCGGGCTGATCCTGGGATTTTTGCCCTGTGGTCCCGTCTATGTGGCGGTGACCAAATCGATTGCCGCCGGCAGCATTCCCTATGCCATGCTCACCATGATCGTTTATGGCCTGGGAACGGTTCCAGCCTTACTGCTGGTCGGACTCGGCGCGAACTTTGTCAGTGGCAGAATCCGGTTCAGGCTGTTCCGGTTATCGGCGATCCTGGTGCTCCTGCTGGGGTCCTATACCCTGTACAAAGGCTGGGTGAAATTGCAGATGCCCACTGAAATGATCCAAAAAAAGATAGAAATGATGCACCGGTCGAGTGGCGCTCCGGAGACCTTGCACAATGAGCCCTGAACAATCCGCCGGCGCCGGGAAAATCTGTTTTCATTGCGGAGAACCTGTCACTTCCCCTGGTATCCGCAGTGCTGAAAAGTATTTTTGCTGTAACGGCTGCAAGCAGGTTTTCCTGTTGCTGAACGAGAGCAATCTTTATTCTTATTATGATTTAAATCCAGCACCCGGAAAGACCGCACGGGAACCCGGAAATAAGTCCCGCTTCGCCTATCTTGAAGACCCCACGGTAATCGACCGCCTGACGCTGCGAAGTGAGGGGGACCTGACCACAGCTATTTTCAAAATCCCCTCAATCCACTGCAGCTCCTGTGTCTATGTACTCGAAAAATTATATAAGCTGGAACCGGGTATTAAATCTTCAGGAGTGGACTTTCTGCGCAAGGAAGTATCACTGAAATATGCCGCCAGTGAGACCTCCTTGAGAAAGGTCGTTGAGCTGCTGGCTTCCATCGGCTATGAACCGCAAATCGATACGGCGGACGCTAAAAACACTATCCGCTCAGATTCCCGGAGAGACCTTTACATTAAAATCGGCATTGCCGGTTTTGCCTTCGGGAACATCATGCTGCTGAGCCTGCCGGATTATCTCGCAATTCGGAACCCTGTGGACCCGCCTTTGCAAACCCTGTTCAGGGTACTGAGTTTATTGCTCGCTCTGCCGGTTCTGCTGGTCAGTGCCCGAGGGTATTTTAAAAGTGCCCTCACGGGTTTAAGGCAGGGCCTTATCAATATTGACTTTCCTGTTTCATTGGGAATTCTGAGCCTTTTCGGCAGATCGGTCTATGAGATCTTTACCGGAGCCGGGGCCGGATATATGGATTCCTTTGTAGCTCTCGTCTTTCTGCTGCTGCTGGGAAAACTCTTTCAGGAGAAATCCTATGCGACGCTGTCTTTTGAAAGAGATTTTCGTTCCTATTTCCCTGTTTCCGTGATCAAAAAAACACCGGAAGGAGAGGTAAATATCCCTCTTTCCAAGCTGAAGATCGGTGACAGGATCCTGATCCGCAATGGGGAGATCATCCCTGCGGATTCCATCCTCATCCGGAGTGATACCCGTATTGATTACAGCTTCGTCACCGGGGAATCCAACCCTGTTAAAAAGACTGCCGGAGAACTGCTCTATGCCGGAGGCAGACAGGTGGGCGGTGCCATAGAGGTGGACGTTGTGAAGCCGGTTTCACAGAGTTATCTCACCCGGCTTTGGAATAAGGACCTGTACCGGAAACATCAGAAAAGTCACCTGCTGAGCCTGACGGATCGTGTCAGCCGCAACTTTACGGCGGGAGTGGTCCTCATCGCCCTTGCGGCAGGTTTCTACTGGTTGTGGCAGGATTTTCCAAGAGCAGTCAATGCTTTTACGGCAGTTCTCATCGTCGCCTGTCCCTGCGCACTGGCACTGTCGGCCCCATTCACTCTGGGAACCGCCATGAGAGTTATGGGGAAAAATCAATTTTATTTGAAAAATGTGAACGTCATTGAAGCCCTGGAAAGAATTGATACCATAATTTTTGATAAAACCGGCACATTGACCTACTCAGGAAAATCTGCCGTCAGGTTCATTCCTGCAGCAGGACAGAAGGAATTGACGCCTCCGGAACAGAAAAGGGTCCGCTCCCTGGTCAGGCATTCCAGCCACCCCCTGAGCCAGAGCCTTTATGGGTGGTTGAGCGGTGCCGATCTTTTAGAGGTCCGGGATTACAGAGAGGTCCCCGGACAGGGTATCGAGGGGTTTATTGAAGGGCATCATGTAAAAGTCGGGTCTGCAGAATTTACCGGTGCAGCTCAAAAGGTAACCGCAGGGTCTTCGGTCTGGATTGCCCAGGATGATAAGTGCCGGGGATATTTCCGCTTCAGTAACGAATATCGTGAGGGTCTCGGTACAACCCTGGAGCGGCTGTCAAAGAATTACACAATAGCCCTGCTCTCGGGTGATAATGACCGGGAACGGGAATCTTTGTTACGGTATTTCACGGCGGAAGATCTGCATTTTGACCAAAGCCCCTTCGATAAACTAAAATTCATCAGCGAGAAACAGAGATCCGGGGCCCGGGTGCTCATGATCGGCGACGGGCTCAACGATGCAGGGTCTCTTAAACAGAGTGATGTTGGTGTCTCTATTTCTGAGGACAAGAATGCTTTCTCACCGGCTTGTGACGGGATCTTAGCCGCCGGTGAATTTGCAGAACTCCCGGATTTCCTGCTGCTTTCAAAAGATGCCGGCCGGATCATCCGGATGAGTTTTTTAATTTCGTTCCTGTACAACAGCATCGGTATTGGTTTCGCGGTAACCGGGAATTTGTCTCCTCTCATCTCTGCAGTGCTGATGCCAGTGAGCTCTGTGTCGGTGGTAGCGTTTTCTACTTTAGTCACGCGCTTTTCCGGACGACGGCGGGGGCTGTTGATTTGAGTGAAAAGGAATATAAAATCGACCCCTCTATTCTCAATTTAAACTGAGTGTTTTCATTACTTAAAATGTAACTATCATTTGTTTACTAGTTGTAAAATCTCGTAATTTTTAGTAATCCTGTTACGAATATGAGTGTTATCTTCATACTGGTTATTGCCGGATTAATCATTGCCCTTGGGTTCTTAATTGCTTTTATCTGGGCAGTTAAAAGCGGGCAATATGATGATAGGGAAACGCCCGCAATGCGGATCCTGTTCGATGACTCAGTCCGTCATCACAATAAAAATAATAAATCGGAGAAAAGTTAAACATGTCTGTTGAGACTTTTTATTATGACAACAAAATTGTAAAGAATTTTACCTATGCCACCATCCTCTGGGGAGTTGTCGGCATGCTGGTTGGTCTATGGATCGCCATGGAGCTCGCCTGGCCGGAATTGAATTTCGGTATTGCCCACATAACCTTCAGCCGGCTCAGACCTCTCCACACCAACGCCGTCATTTTCGCCTTTGTCGGCAATGGGTTCTTCCTGGGTGCCTATTATTCTCTGCAGAGGTTGTGTAAAACCCGCATGTTCAGTGACCTGCTGAGCAAAATCCATTTTTGGGGCTGGCAGCTGATCATCGTCTCGGCCGCATTGACCCTGCCCCTTGGGATCACTACCGGAAAAGAATATGCCGAGCTCGAATGGCCGATTGATATCGCTATTGCAGTTATCTGGGTAATTTTCGGGATCAATATGATCGGAACCCTCCTCAAACGTCGTGAAAAACACCTGTACGTTTCCATCTGGTTTTACCTGGCTTCCTTTGTCGCAGTGGCCTTGCTGCATATCGGAAATTCAATTGAAATACCCGTTTCATTTCTCAAAAGTTATCCCGTTTATGCCGGCGTACAGGATGCCCTTGTCCAGTGGTGGTACGGGCATAACGCAGTGGCATTTTTTCTCACAACGCCCTATCTGGGACTGATGTATTATTTTCTGCCCAAAGCTGCAAACCGGCCGGTTTATTCGTACCGCCTGTCCATTGTCCATTTCTGGTCGCTGATTTTCATCTACATCTGGGCCGGTCCTCACCATTTGCTCTATACGGCCCTTCCGGATTGGGCGCAATCTCTCGGAATGGTTTTTTCACTAATGCTCATCGCCCCTTCCTGGGGAGGAATGCTCAACGGTCTGCTCACCCTCAGGGGTGCCTGGGACAGGGTCCGTCAGGATCCCATTCTGAAATTCATGGTGGTGGCCGTGACAGCCTATGGGATGTCCACTTTTGAAGGCCCCATGATGTCCATCAAAAGCATCAATTCACTATCGCACTATACTGACTGGACGATTGCTCACGTTCACATCGGTGCGTTGGGCTGGAACGGACTCCTCACCTTCGGGATCCTCTACTGGCTGGTTCCCCGAATATTTAACACAAAATTGTATTCCGTTAAACAGGCGAATACACATTTCTGGCTGGGGACCCTGGGGATGATCTTCTATGCGATTCCCCTTTACGTTGCCGGGATCACACAGGGTCTGATGTGGAAACAGTTTACACCGGAAGGTTTTCTGCAGTATCCTATTTTCCTGGAAACGGTCGTCCAAATCGTCCCCATGTACATGATCCGGGTTTTCGGAGGTACTTTATATTTTACAGGGTTGTTTTTTATGCTGAACAATCTCATCCGAACAATAAAATCAGGAGAGCTCATCGCCGACGAAGAGGCTCAGGCCCCGCCGCTGGCCTCTGCAGCTTCAGCGGGTACCGAGTCAAAGCACTGGCATGACTGGATTGAAAGCCGGCCAATCCAGTTAACGCTGTTGGCCACCGTTCTGATTGCAATTGGCGGGTTGGTTGAGATTATTCCCATGTATGTCGTAAAAAGCAATGTTGTTACAATTCCCAGTGTAAAACCCTACACACCCCTGGAGCTGCAGGGTCGGGATATATATGTGGCGGAGGGCTGTTATGTGTGCCACTCACAGATGATACGACCGTTCAGGGATGAAACGGTGCGATACGGTGAATATTCCAAAGCCGGAGAATTCGTCTATGATCATCCCTTCCAATGGGGTTCCAAGAGAACCGGTCCGGATCTGCACCGCATCGGCAGAAAATATCCTGACGCGTGGCATTATAATCACATGCTGAATCCCGGGTCTATTTCACCAGGGACGCTCATGCCGCCTTTCCCCTGGCTCATCAGCGAAGACCTGGATATAGAAAGTACGCCGGCCAAGATCCGGGCCATGCAGAAACTGGGAGTCCCCTATCCGGAGGGCTATGCTGGAATCGCGAATGAAGATCTTCGGAAGCAGGCGGAGGCAATTGCAGCTAATCTTAAAGAACAGGATATCCCTGAGGCCGTCTGGAATAAAAAGATAATTGCCCTCATCGCCTACCTGCAGAGGTTGGGGACTGATATCAAAACCGGATTTTAGGAGAAAGTCAATGTTCAGAGTCTTATTTTCAGGGAATTCGGATGTGACCTTCTTTGCACTGTTTGGTCTGTTCCTGTTTTTACTTTTTTTTCTCGGGGTCACCCTTTGGGCTATTTTCGGCAAAAAGCAATACATGACGAAAATGGCAAACCTGCCCCTGGAACCCTTACATTACAAAGATAAAACTGATTAGGATAGAGATATGTCAAAGATAAAAGATCAAGTCATTGCCGGACATAATTACGACGGCATTCAGGAACTGGACAATGATCTGCCCTCCTGGTGGGTGAAGTTGTTTTATACGACAATCGTGATTGCCGTGGTCTATATGTTCTACTATCACTTCCTCGGTCTGGGGCTGACATCATCGGAACGTTACCTCAAGGCCACCGATCCAAACTGGACAAAAGCTTCCCGTTCAAACACAACCTTTTCGTACAGTTCGCCCTATTCCGGTACCGCCGGGGAAATTACACCGGCGCTATTGAAAAAACTCGGAGGCTTCATCGGAGAGGATGTGCCCTTTGAAGTCTTAATTCGCGAAGCCAAGCGACGGGCAAACGCAGATCAGTTGGCCGTGCTGAATAATGATTTTCCCGATGCCAGTCTTATCATCGCCCCCCGGCAGACGGAAGCATCAGCCTCGTTATTTGCCAATATTGAAGCCTTTACAGATGACCATAGTCTGGCTGAAGGAAAAGCCGTGTTTGCACAGCACTGTGCCGTGTGTCATGGCCCTAACGGAGAGGGAAAAATCGGACCCAACTTCTGTGACGAGTACTGGATACATGGCGGAACCATTGAGGATATTGTCCGAACCATCACCCTGGGAGTCCCGGCAAAGGGAATGATCTCGTGGCAGTCCACACTTCCGCCCGATCAAATCCTCAAGGTCGCCAGTTTTATTCAGACCCTGCCGGATACGGACCCACCCAATCAAAAAGCACCTCAGGGTGAAAAGATCACCGTTGATTGACCGATATCTTCCACTGGAAATTTCATGAACTCCAGCTTGCCGAGTGTGTGTTGACTGCCCGAAACAGCAGCGAATCATTCCGGGATAAAATCTCGACGATAGATGACAAGGGCGGCCGTGCCTGGATCTACCCTAAGAAGCCCAGCGGTCGGTTTTATACCTACCGTTCTCTGCTAAGTTACGTCCTGCTGATTTTGTTATTTGCCGGACCTTTTATGACAATTAACGGCAGACCCATCCTGTTACTGAATTTTCTGGAGCGGAAATTCTTCATTTTCGGCGTCGCCTTCTGGCCGCAGGATTTTCATCTATTGGTTCTGACACTCATCATCGGCATTGTCTTCATCATCCTGTTTACGGTTGTTTTCGGCCGCCTGTTCTGCGGGTGGGTCTGTCCGCAAACTATCTTCATGGAGATGGTCTTTCGAAAAATTGAATATTTCATCGAAGGGGATGCTGCTCAGCAGCGAAAACTGAGCAGGGCTCCCATGTCCGCACTGAAATTTTTCAAACGGGCTGTTAAATATACAATTTTTTTTGCGATTTCTTTCGTTATTGGCAATACGTTTCTGGCCTATATTATCGGCAAAGACGAATTGTTCAGGATTATTACCGACCCCCCGTCACAGCATATCGGCGGACTGGTTGGAATCCTATTTTTCAGTACACTTTTTTTTGGTGTGTTCGCGTGGTTCAGGGAACAAGCCTGTGTGCTGGTTTGTCCCTACGGCCGTTTACAGGGTGTCCTCCTCGACCCGAATTCAATCGTCGTGCATTATGACTTCAAACGCGGTGAACCCCGGGGAGCCGGGAAGCGCTCCGAAAATGATCACCGTGGCGACTGCATTGACTGTCATCAGTGTGTCGAAGTCTGCCCAACCGGCATTGATATCAGGAACGGGACGCAGCTGGAATGTGTCAACTGCACCGCCTGCATCGATGCCTGCGACAGTATCATGACCAAAATTAACAAACCAAAGGGTTTGATCAAATATTCATCTTATAATGCGATCGAGAACGGGGTCAGCAAGATCATGACACCAAAAACGCTGGGATACATGGCGATACTTGTTTTGCTCACCGCTGTACTTACCGTAATGCTGATGAATCGCCAATTGGTTGAAACCAGCATTTTACGAACACCGGGCGTTATGTATCAAATTGAAGGTGACGGGAAAATCTCAAATCTCTATAATATCAAGGTGGTCAACAAAACCTTTGAAAAGCAAAATATCAGCCTTGAACTGCTGTCCCCAAAGACCGGCTCAGTTTCACTGGTTGGTGATCTCACAATTGCTGAAGATGACCTGGGGGAAACCGCCTTTTTCGTTGAGCTGCCCCAATCGACCATTACCTCGCAAATGAACCAGATCATTCTGGGGGTCCTTGCCAACGGGGAACTCATCGAAACAATCAAAACAAATTTTTTAGGACCGGAAAAGCAATGAGATTTCGCTTTAGTTTTTTCGGCGGTTTAATGACCGCTATCGTATTATTTGTAGGTTTCCTGTTGGGTATTTTAATTTTTGCCATGCTTCAGCCACAAAATCTTGTTTCCAAAAATTATTACAATGAAGAACTGGCCTATCAGCAGCATATTGATAAAGTCCAGAGATTGAAAGGGTTACAGAATGAACCGCGTTTTATTTACAGAAAAAACGGCCAACTGTCAGTTCAGTTTCCCTTCGAATGGCTCGAACAGTCAATTTCCGGAACGCTGGTGCTCTTCAGGCCCTCTGATTCCAGATTGGACCGGACCCTGGATCTGAACATCGGCAAGGACGGTTTACAGCTCATCGATGTCATCGGGCTTCAGCCGGGACTTTGGAAAATCAAGCTGGATTGGCAAATGGACGGAACATCCTATTACACTGAAAGCTCACTGGTCATCGGCTGATGAGATTAATTGGATTATATCGTCATGTCGGCAAATCATAAAAACATAAGTGAAGGAGCATAAAGACGGCACAGTTATTTCCAAAATGGACCAATAAATTACCGTTGATCGCGGGGATCTTCGTCTTGTTATTTTTCGCGGGCATCACGGGATTTTTCTGGTATTATGCCTCACCAAAATTTACCGATGTGGGTTACATGCCGGAGCAGCCCGTCCCTTACAGCCATAAACTGCACGCTGGGGATCTGGGGCTTGACTGCCGCTATTGTCATACGGCAGTTGAGGAATCCGCAAAGGCCGCAATTCCCCCCACCCAGACCTGCATGAACTGTCATGTACTGATCAAACCCGAAAGTGAAAAACTGGCACTCATCAGGGAAAGTTATCGTGATGACAAGGCCCTCCAGTGGGTCCGCGTTCATAAAGTCCCGGATTATGCCTTTTTCAATCACAGTGCCCATGTAAACCGGGGGGTGGGATGCTCAACATGCCACGGTCGAATCGATGAAATGGTCGAGGTTGCCCAGGCAGAACCTCTGAGCATGGGTTGGTGTCTCGATTGTCATAGAAACCCGGCACCCTTTCTCAGACCCCTGGACGAGATCACGAAGATGGATTGGAAACCTTCTGAAAATCAATTAGCTTACGGAAAGCTTGCAATGATACAACGCAATATATCACCCCCCACCGATTGTACGGGGTGCCACCGATGAAACAAGATCTTAAACCCATGGCTGGAAAATCTTACTGGCGAAGTCTGGATCAGAAAGCGGATGACCCTGAATTCAGGAAATTTGTGGAGTCGGAATTTCCCGAGGGGACCTTCGATCTGGCAAGGGGGATCAGTCGTAAAAAGTTTTTAAGTTTGATGGGGGCTTCTATGGCGCTGGCCGGACTGGCAGGTTGTCGCCGACCCGTTGAGAAGATCATTCCCTATGCCATAGCACCTGAAGAGATCGTCCCCGGTGTTCCCCGATATTTTGCTACGACCATGCCCTTCGGATTGAATGCCTTTGGATTGCTCGTCGAGAGCCATGAAGGACGGCCGACTAAAATCGAAGGTAACAAGGAACACCCCTCGTCTTTAGGAGCTTCCAATGCTTTTGTACAGGCGGAGATCCTCAATTTATACGACCCCGATCGCTCGAAATTTGTCCGGCATAACGGAGAACAGAGTTCCTGGCCGGAATTTGTCGTAAACTGGAAAAATGAACGGGAAAAATATCTGAAGTCAAAGGGAGAAGGGCTGGCGGTTCTGTCCGTTGAGTTTGCTTCCCCCACCCTTGCCCGGCTCAGATCAGAATTTTTAAGTGCATTCCCAAAAGCGAAATGGGTGACCCATGCTCCCGTATCAGATGAAATGATCTATGACGGACTCAAACTCGCGGCCGGGAAATACGCCCATCCCGTGCCGGCTTTGGAAAAAGCCCGGGTTATCCTGACACTGGATGCAGATTTCATGAAAACCGGCTCCAACGATATCGTGAACTCCCGGGGATTTGCCGACTCCCGGAGGGTCAAATCAGAAAATGATACGATGAGTCGCCTCTACGCGGTTGAAAGCGGATTTTCACTCACCGGTGCAATGGCCGATCACCGGCTGCCTCTCCAGTCCCGACTGATGAGTAAATTCACGGCTGCCCTTGCTTTGGAGCTGCGCTCCCGGGGAGTTGAAATTCCCGGACTGAAAGCTCTCACCAAAAAATCGACAGAAGGCTTTGATCAAAAATGGCTTTCAGCGCTGGCAACGGATCTGATCACCCACCGTGGCTACGGACTGATCCTGGCAGGACCCGGTCAGCCGCCGGAGCTGCATGCCCTGGTCTTTGCACTGAATGATGCTCTGGGAAATATTGGCCGGACAATCCGTTACTACGAAATTGAGGATGCTGTGCTTTCATCGGTTCCGGACCTGCAGGATCTGGTGGAGAGGATGAACTCCGGCGCAGTGTCAACGCTCTTGCTGCTCGGCGGAAACCCGGTTTATGATGCACCGGCCGACCTCGACTTCAGCAGAGCACTTCAGAACGTCCCCAACAGCATACAGGTTGCAAACCATCCTGATGAAACTTCCACGCGGGTGAACTGGCATATTCCCAAAGCCCATTTTCTTGAGCAATGGGGGGATGCCAGGGCTTTAGACGGTACGGCCAGTGTGATCCAGCCTCTCATTGCACCGCTCTTCGGCGCCAAAAGCGATGTAGAAGTTCTCTCCGCTTTCTTGTCAGGCGAAGATCGTCCCGGATATGATCTTGTGCGCGAAACCTGGTCACATATTTTGAAACAGAAAGACTTTGACAAACGCTGGCAGACGGTTCTTCATGATGGGTTGCTGCCGGATTCCGCCGCAAGGGTTATTCAACTGAAAATATCTGCGAACTCTCTGCAGAAAGCACTGTCCTCTTTGGTTATCGCTGAAAAAGAGGAAACAGAGCTTATCTTTTCACCCTCGCCGGCCGTATTTGACGGCCGCTATGCAAACAATGGCTGGCTGCAGGAAAATCCGCACCCGATCACTAAACTCACCTGGGATAATGCTGCCGTAATTGGAACGGCAACTGCCAGGCGTATGCAGGTTCAAAACCATGATGTAATTCAAGTGAAGACTGAATCGGCCTCCCTGCAGCTTCCGGTCTGGATCGTGCCGGGGATTGCGGAAAACACGATCTGCATCGATCTGGGATACGGACGTAAGTTCCCCGGACGGATCGGCGGCGGGCTTGGCCGGAATGCCTATGCCCTGAGAACCACTGCCAGTCTGGGTTTCGCAACCGGAGTTAAAATTTCCAAAACCGGGCGAAAATACCGTCTGGTATCAACTCAGGACCATCATGGTCTGGATGTGGAAAAACTCGCTTCCGATGAGATCGAAAAACGCTTACCGGTCCTCATCCGCGAAGCAACTCTCGAGGAATACCATGAAGAGCCTGAATTTGCAAAGGAAATGGTGGAGCATCCTCCTTTGAAATCCCTGTGGGAGGATCGGAAATACGACGAGGGATATCAGTGGGGCATGACCATCGACCTGAATGTCTGTAATGGCTGCAATGCCTGCACCATTGCCTGCCAGAGCGAGAATAATATTCCGATTGTAGGCAAGAAAGAAGTGGGGCATGGCCGTGAAATGCACTGGATCCGAATTGACCGCTATTTTTCCGGTGAAGAGGAAAACCCTGAAATGGTCTTTCAGCCGATAGCCTGCGCCCAGTGCGAAAATGCCCCCTGTGAACAGGTTTGTCCGGTGGCCGCAACAAACCATGATGCAGAAGGTCTGAATACAATGGCCTACAACCGCTGCATCGGGACACGTTACTGTGCCAATAATTGTCCTTATAAGGTCAGGCGTTTCAATTTTTTCAATTTCACGAAAGAACTCCCGGAAATAGTGCAGATGGCCATGAATCCGGATGTCACCGTGCGGTTCAGGGGCGTCATGGAAAAATGTACTTTCTGCGTACAGCGGATCCATCGCAGCAAGCTGGATGCCAAAAACAGCCACCGTCAGTTAAGGGACGGGGATATCCAGACAGCCTGCGAACAAACCTGCCCCACGGACGCCATCGTTTTCGGAGATATCAATGATGTCAACAGCAGAGTGTCTCAAATCAAAAAACAGGATCGGGACTATGCCCTGCTGGGAGAATTGAATATCAAGCCGAGGACCACTTATCAGGCTAAATTGAGAAATCCAAATCCTGAATTAACCTAACTAAAAAAAGTCAGTTTACGTGAATTTAATAAAACCAAAAAAACAACCTTCGCCTGATGCCACGGTCTTCAGCGGGTCCGCACCTCTGCCGGAACCGTTGATCACCGGCAAGCAGACCTTCGCCTCCATTACGGAACGGATCAGTGCAATTGTAGAAGGTAAGCCGCCCAAAGGCTGGATGATCGCCTTCTCATTCTCGGTTTCAATACTGCTGATGCTCCTGGGGACAATCGGCTATCTTGCCGATGAGGGGATCGGTATCTGGGGACTGAACAATCCTGTGGGTTGGGGCTGGGCGATTGTGAATTTCGTGTTCTGGGTCGGTATCGGCCATGCCGGTACGCTCATTTCGGCCGTACTGCATCTTTTCCGTCAGAAATGGAGAACTTCCATTAATCGTTTTGCCGAGGCCATGACCCTGTTTGCAGTAATTTGTGCCCTGGTGTTTCCCACCATCCATGTAGGCCGTATCTGGATGCTGCATTATGTATTTCCCATTCCTAACCAGATGGAAATGTGGCCCAATTTCCGAAGTCCCCTGCTGTGGGATGTATTTGCCGTCTCCATCTATTTTGCGGTCTCCATCCTGTTCTGGTTCACGGGATTGATCCCTGATTTGGCAACCCTCAGAGACCGGGCAAAGACCCGGGCCCGGAAGTTTATTTTCGGTGCGCTGGCTCTGGGCTGGCGGGGGAGCAATCGTCACTGGCAGCATTATGAGCTGGCATATCTGGTTCTGGCCGGACTGGCAACTCCTCTCGTGCTGTCGGTTCACTCGGTGGTCAGTACGGACTTTGCCACGAGCATCCTGCCGGGCTGGCATACAACGATCTTCCCGCCCTATTTCGTCGCCGGCGCTATCTTTTCGGGTTTCGCCATGGTGATGACACTGGGGATTATTGCCCGGGAGGTCTTCGGATTAAAAGATTTTATCACGCTGAAGCATCTGGATAAAATGTCCAAGATCATGCTGGTAACCGGTTCAATGGTGGGCTATTCCTATGCAACAGAATTTTTTATTGCCTGGTACGGAGGCAACGGCTATGAAATGTTTGCCTTCATCAACCGGGCGTTCGGGCCGTACGCCTGGGCCTATTGGACCATGATCTCCTGTAATGTCATCATCCCTCAGCTTTTCTGGTTTAAGAAAATTCGTTCCAATGTAAAAATTCTGTTTGTTCTGTCAATTCTGGTGAATGTGGGGATGTGGTTTGAGCGGTTTGTGATCGTAGTCTCTTCGTTGTCGCGGGACTTTCTTCCTTCAGCCTGGGCTTATTATTCTCCAACCATTTTCGACATCATGACGTTTATCGGGACATTCGGGCTTTTCTTCACCTTTTTCCTGCTGTTTCTGAGATTTCTGCCCATGGTCTCGATGACTGAAGTTAAGGGTGTACTCCCGGCGGCAGATCCCCATTACAAAGCTCCGGAGGAGGTAAAAGAAAATGACTAAACAGACTCTGTATGGATTTCTGGCGGAATTTTCCACTCCCGGGGACCTGCTGCAGGCCGCTGAAAAAGTTCGGGACGCCGGTTATCAAAAATTTGACTGCCATACGCCTTTCCCGGTTCACGGTCTGGATGATGCCATGGGAATGCCCCGCACAAAACTGGGGTATGTGATCGGCCTGTTTGCGCTGCTGGGGGCTATTGGCGGGTTCTGGCTGCAGGCCTGGACCAGCACGGTGGGTTATCCCATGGTGATTGCGGGAAAACCCTATTTCAGCTGGCAGGCTTTTATCATCGTCACTTTCGGTCTGATGGTGCTGGCCGGTGCGTTTTCCGCTCTGTTCGGGATGTTTCATTTTAACCGCTTGCCCAGATTACATCACCCCCTCTTCAACTCTGAGAATTTCAAACGGGCTACCGACGATGGCTTTTTTATCAGTATTGAAGCACAGGATACCCGCTTCAATCCTGCCGAAACGAGGACTTTTTTAACAAAAATCGGTGCTAAAAATGTGGAGGCTATCAGCAGCGAATGAAACTTAAAACACTCCTAATTGCACTCGGCACAGGCTTTGGGCTCCTGCTGTTAAACTGTCAGGGAACACCTTCGCGGAATGCTCCAATCCATTTGAATCCCAATATGGATACTCAAAAACGGTACGATCCACAGGCAGCCAGCGGTTTCTTTATCGATGGCCGGACAATGCGGCCCCCTGTCCCCGGAACCGTTGCCCGGGACGGACTGCGTCTCGATGATGCCTTTTACCGGGGTGAAGATGGCAAAGGTCAGGAAATTAAATACATCCCTGTTGACCTTGATGAAAACCTGTTAGCCCGGGGAGAGGAGAGATACAATATCTACTGTTCACCCTGTCACAGTGAGCTCGGCGATGGAAAGGGGATTGTCATGCAGTATAATTTTCCCATTCCACCCCCTTCCTTCCACACGGAAAAAGTGCGTGATTTCACTGACGGATACTTGTTTAAGGTGATTACAAACGGTGTTCGGAATATGCCTGCCTACCGTCATCAGATCAAAGTGCGGGACCGCTGGGCCATTGTCGCTTATATTCGGGCGCTTCAGCTCAGTCAGAACGCCTCAGCGGAAGATGTCCCCTTAACTGAATTAAATGGACTGAAATGAGTGTATGAATATTGATCTAAAAACATATCTGCTGACTGATACCGCCAGTACCCGAACCCGGTTACTGGCCCTGGGAGTCCTGGGATTGGTGCTCAGTTTTTTTGGCTACTTTACAAATCCCGCTCAATTTTATCATTCCTGGCTGGTGGCTTTTTCATTTTGGGCTACTCTGGGTCTGGGAGCTTTTTTCTTTGTCCTGATGCACCATGTCACCGGTGCCTTCTGGAGCACCGTTATACGTAGAATCGTTGAGTCCGTAATGGGTGCTCTGCCGCTTCTTCTGATCTTCTTCATCCCGATTATTTTTGGGCTGCACACGCTGTATCACTGGAGCGACCCCGGAGAAGATCCGCTCCTGATCTGGAAAAGTCCCTACCTGAATACAACTTTCTTCGGTATCAGGACAGTCCTTTATTTTATCGTCTGGTATTTGATCATCAGCAAACTCTATAAACTGTCGGTCAATCAGACCGGGGAAGAAGATCTCAGACGCATGCGCCGGGTCAGCGCTGCCGGGACCGTCATTTTCGCCCTCACATTTACCTTTGCCTCTTTCGATTGGCTTATGTCCACGGATGCACACTGGTATTCTACAATTTACGGCGTTTATATTTTCGGCGGTGCTTATCTCTCGGCCATTATTTTTGTTGTATTATTTGCGCTTTTCCTGCAGCATAACGGAATTTTACAAAAAGAGATCACCTCGGAACATTATCACGATCTTGGCAAACTTGCGTTCGGCTTTGTAATCTTTTGGGCCTATATCGCCGGCAGTCAGTATTTTCTCATCTGGTACGGCAACATCCCCGAAGAAACCGTCTGGTTCGCACATCGCTGGGTGGGGTCGTGGAAAACGGCGAGCCTCGTCCTCATTGCCGGGCATTTCATAATTCCCTTTATCGTGCTGATTTTCCACGCCGCAAAACGAAACACCGGCATATTTAAAGCTGTTGCCCTCCTGTTGCTTGTCATGCACTGGGTCGACCTGTATTGGAATATCATGCCGTCTTTGTACCCTGACGGCGTCCGTATTTCCTGGATGGATTTCAGTACGATGGCCGGTATTGGCGGAATCTTCCTGTGGAAAATTTGGGATAATCTGACCCGGCATCCCGTATTGCCAACGGCTGATCCCTATCTTATGCAGTCCATAAACTTCAATAAACATTGATACAAGCCTATGAATAATGCCTCAATTTTCAATTATAAGAAATTAGTTCCGCTGGCAATCCTCATCATCGTGCTGGTGAGTCTCGGAGTCATCGGAAATCAGTACTCTAAACGTGCCTACGATTTTTACGGGGATGGCATACCTACTGAAAATTCTGAAAAACTCTCTGCTCTGAGACTGCACGAAAAACAAATTTTGACAAGTTACGGTGTGATAGATGCTGAAAAGGGCATTTACAGAATTCCCATTTCCGTGGCTATGAAACGCTATCTGCAGAAGTCTGAAAAGTAAGGCCGGCGGATACTACGACTTCTCCCCGTCACCGGGCACAATACCTGACTGATCTTCTCACCAGGACCTTTCCGGCTTCATGAGCAGAGGCCGCCCGCAGTTTGACAAGGGTCGGGTGCTGACTTACCTTCAGCGGCATTACGGACTTACCGGTACCCTGAAACAACTTGGCAGTTATGATGACCAGAATTTTCTCCTTAAAACTCCCTTCGGTAAGTCTTTTATCTGCAAGATCTCCAGAGCCGGGACAGCCAACATTGAGCTGGCCGCACAGAATGAGGCTATGCGCCTGTTGGCCGAAACACTACCTGAGGCCTTATTCCCCCGCGTTGTTCCGAATCTCGCCGGCCGTGAGATTTGCAGTTTGGCGGAGAATGATGCCTCTGAAAATCTGCTTAGGGTGTTGACATACATCGAGGGAACTTTACTGAAAGAGGATAATACCCCTCCTCTTGGGCGGCATCTGGCATTTGGGCGGTTTCTGGGACAAATGGATCAGGTCCTTTTGCAATTTGATCATCCGGGTACTCACCGGAATTTTTCCTGGGATCTAAGACATACGCTGCATCTCAGAGAGTCCGTGTCCCTGCTGGCCGATTCTGAAAAAGAGGGTATAGTTCACGGTTTTCTCGATCTATTTAAGGATCGGGTTGTACCACTTCTCCCCGTTTTACGGAAGTGTGTCATCCATAATGATGCCAATGACACAAATATTTTATGGCTTGGAAAAGGTTCGAAAAAGTCCTGGCGTTTCGGCGTTATAGACTTTGGAGACCTTACATTCACACACCTGGTCTTTGAGGTCGCCATCGCCGCGGCCTATGCCATGTTGGGGAAGGCCGATCCCCTGGACCATGCTCTGGCCATAGTGCAGGGCTATCATGAGGTGCTGCCGCTCACGGACCGGGAATGTGAAATTCTTTATCTGCTCATGTGCTGCAGAATTTGCATGAGCGTAGTCCTGGGGAAAAAGGCGCTTCTGGCTGAACCAGATAATCTGCATTTGAAACTTACGGAAGCACCCGGCTGGGAACTGCTGGACCGGTTGGCAGCCGAAGATTTTTCTGAAACCAGCAGACGGTTTTGTCAGGTCTGCCGCGGTTGAAGCCGGTTCGGGAATTGCCTGTTCTCTATTGGAGTGGCCTCCTAATACCTGAAAGGTTCTAATTTTACCGGTGTTGCTCAGCCGTCTTTCAACAGCTCTTAAGGTTCGGGGGAACAGATCATGATCAAAACTGAAACGCAAATATTTCCGCAAACCTATACTTACCAGGACATCTCAATGGTGCCAAGGCATCTTTCCGCCTTCAGAAGCAGGAGTGAAATCGACCTTTCGGTAAAAACCACGACCCAGTCGGTTCCACTGATATTCAGGATGCCAATTCTGCCAGCCCCGATGGATACTATCTGCGGACCGGAGATGTGCCGCATTTTTTCTGATAACGGTATGTACGGGATGATCCATCGGTTTCAGAGTGATGATCAGAGGCGGACGCTGTATGCAAACCTCCGGGCAGAGGGTAAAGATGCGATTATCGCCATCGGTCTGGATGAAGAACATTTTCTGAAATCAATATATGCCGACGGCGCCCGTCTGTTTATCATCGATGTTGCCAACGGTTTCAATATTCACGTGGAACCTGTTATCAGTACGCTGCGGGATTTCGGGGATACTTTCGTGATCTGCGGCAACGTAGCCTCTAAAGAAGGCTTTGAATATCTTGCCACTCTCGGAGTGGATGCTATCCGGGTTGGAATTGGCAACGGATCCATGTGTACGACTTCAGTCATGACAGGTGTCGGACAGGGTATAGTTTCGGCGCTGCGGGAATGCGTACAGCTGAAAAAGGAAAAGGCGCTGCGCACGCTCATCATCGCCGACGGGGGTGTCTCGGAGGTTGGTCATATTGCCCTTGCACTGGCGCTGGGGGCAGATTTGGTGATGATCGGCCGCATGTTTGCGGGCACCAGGGAGGCCGAAGGAAACATCCTCAAATACAATGGAAAACTCTACAAAGCATTTCGGGGATCAGCCTCCTTTGCCGTACAGAAAAAGAGTAAAGGTAATCCCTATTTCGTTGAGGGCGATGAGACCATTGTAAGTTACAAGGGCAGTGTGCAGAATATTTTTGACCAGATGGAAGCCGGACTCCGAAGTGCTTTCAGCTATATGGGTGCCGCCAATGTCCGGCAGCTCCAGGACCATGCTTCTTTCGTATGCTATCGCATGGATGAAAAACTTTTTAAATCTTCATAAAAGACAGCGGCCGGTTTAACTGACAACAGACCGGCAATAAGAATACGAACTAACAGGCTGTCGGGGCGAAGCTGAATAAAAAATGACCCGACAAGAAATTGACAAACCTTTATTTAGAGGTTTCAAACCCTGACAGATTCATCGTATATTTAGGGTCGTTTTACATATGATAGAATCCTCCAAACAGCCCCAAAACCGCATTAATTCTTCAGAAATACAAGACGAGGATGTTCTCGTTGAACAATCTGTTCGCCCTTTGCGGTTTGAAGAATTCGTCGGTCAATCCGAAACCATTGAGAATTTGAAGGTCTTCATAGAGGCCACCCGCCAGCGCAATGAAGCCCTGGATCATGTGCTGCTCTTCGGGCCTCCCGGTCTGGGGAAGACGACTCTGGCCAATATTATTGCCAGGGAACTGAACGTGAATATCAAACTTTCTTCCGGTCCGGTGATGGAACGCCCGGGGGATCTGGCCGGTATTTTGACGAACCTGGCGGAGCACGATGTCTTTTTCATCGACGAAATTCACCGTTTAAGCAGTGTCGTAGAGGAATACCTCTATTCGGCCATGGAGGATTACACAATTGATATAATGCTGGACAAGGGTCCCAGCGCCCGCAGTATTCAGCTGAATCTCAACCCTTTCACCCTTGTGGGCGCTACCACGCGCCTGGGGAATATGACCTCTCCCATGCGGGACCGTTTTGGCGTGATCCTGAGGCTGGATTTTTATTCGGTGGAGGACCTGCTGAAAATCATCACCCGTTCAGCCAGAATCATGGAGATTCAATTGGATGAAAAGGCGGCACTTGAGATATCAGGCAGATCCCGGGGAACTCCGCGAGTTGCCAACCGTATTTTACGCCGCGCCCGGGATTTCGCCCAGGTACAGTCCGCCGGAGTGATCACACTAGAAACCGCAAAAGAAGCACTTGACCGGCTTGGAATTGATAATGCGGGCCTGGACGACATGGATCGGCGCATTTTGAGAGCGCTGGTACAGCGGTTCGGCGGGGGACCCGTCGGGCTGGATTCACTGGGTGTTGCCATTTCAGAGGACGCCCGGACCATCGAAGAAGTGTATGAACCATTTCTCATCAAAGAGGGTTTCATCCAGCGGACCTCCAGGGGGCGCATGGCCATGGACAAAACCTTCCGGTACCTGAAGGTTAACAACACGCTGACCAACAGTCAGCGCAGTTTATTTAAATAAAAGGAAACGGATAATGTTTTTTGGAGCAATAGAAAAACCACCACGGTTGTCAGAATTTGATTTGGAAATCCCCGAAGAATTAATCGCGCAATATCCTGTGGAAAAGCGGGATGAAAGCCGGTTGATGGTGCTGAATCGCGAGGATGAGTCCATCGAGCACCGGCAGTTCAAGGATATTGTGGAGTATTTCAAAAAGGGCGATGTGCTGGTGGTAAACAATACGAAGGTTTATCCCGCGCGGCTTTACGCCTTCAAAGAAAAATCTGAGGCCAAAGTTGAAGTCTTCCTGCTCCGTGAACTTGAGAATGACCTCTGGGAAGCTATGGTACGGCCCGCCAGAAAAGTACGCATCGGGAATAAGCTCATGTTCGGTGAGGGCATAACCTGCGACGTTATCGACAACACGGTTTCCGGAGGGCGGGTCCTGCGTTTTGAATACGATGTACCCTCCATCTATCCTTTCATCGATCGTGAGGGCCATTCTCCCCTGCCGCCTTATATCAAGCGGGAAGCCACCCCCAAAGACAAGGAAACCTATCAGACCGTTTATGCCAGCGAACGGGGGTCCGTTGCAGCTCCCACGGCTGGGTTGCATTTTTCTCATGAAGTTCTGGATGCCTTACGGGAACGCGGAGTTAAAATTGCCGAAGTGACCCTGCATATCGGACTGGGTACTTTTCGCCCGATTATGGTTGAGGACCTTACGCGCCATCAGATGGATTCGGAATACTTTCGGGTTTCACCGGAAACCGCAGAAGTGATTAACAAAGCCTTTGCCAAAAGGAAACGCATTGTGGCCGTGGGAACTTCTACTGTCCGGGCCATCGAAACCGTGGCCGTCTCAGGCTTTCAAATCACGGCCAAGCGAGCCTGGACTGATAAATTCATCTTTCCGCCCTATAACTTCAAAATCGCCAATCGTCTCGTGACGAATTTTCATCAACCCAAATCTACGTTGATGATGCTGGTGGCCGCTTTTGCAAATAAGAACTTTGTACTCAAAGCCTACCGTGAAGCCATTGACAAAAAGTACCGCTTCTTCAGTTATGGCGATGCAATGTTCATCATCTGAGCACACTATACCGGATAACATTGACAGGTGACATACCGGATAGGCCAGGGGTTTGATGTACATGCCTTAGCGGCAGGAATTCCGCTTACGATCGGCGGCGTAGAGATTCCTCATTCAATGGGCTCTCAGGGCCACAGTGACGGAGATGTGCTATATCACGCCATCGTGGATGCCCTGCTCGGCGCTCTGTCCCTTGGTGATATCGGCACCCATTTCCCCTCTGATGATGAGCGCTGGAGAGGAGCCTCAAGCCACATCTTTTTAGCCCACACTTCACGGTTGATCTCAGATCGATCCTGTAAAATAGAGAATATAGATGCAACGATCATCCTCCAGGAACCGAAAATAGGATCTTATATCGACACGATGCGCCTGAACATATCCCGAATTCTGGATATGGGTGCTGACCGGATTTCCATAAAAGCAACTACGACCGATTTCCTGGGTTTTATCGGCGAAGGGCGGGGACTGGCCGCCTCCGCTGTCGTTCTGATAGTCGAGAGGAGTTCCCATGATTAAAACAAGATTTGCTCCCAGCCCTACCGGCTATCTCCATCTCGGCGGTTTACGGACAGCCCTGTATAATTATCTTTACGCCCGCAAAACAGGCGGCAAGGTCGTGCTGCGGATTGAGGACACTGATCAAAACCGTAAGGTTGAAGGAGCTGTTGATAATCTGCTGGAAACTTTTGACAAAATGGGGATCCGTTTTGATGAAGGACCCCGACAGGGTGGAAGCTGCGGACCATATTTCCAGAGTGATCGTCTTCCGCTTTACCGGGAACAGCTCCAGAGATTGCTGGATTCCGGTCAGGCCTATCCCTGCTTTTGCACACCGGAACGGCTTGCAAAAGTCCGGGAGGAGCGGGCCGCAAATAAGCTCAACACTCCGTATGACCGGCATTGTATCCGTCTTCCCCGCCAGGAGGCGCTGGACCGGATGCAAAGCGAACCTCATGTGGTCCGGATGAAAATCCCATCAGAAAGAACGATCCGGTTTTATGATATCATCCGGGATGCCGTTGAATTCAATTGTGCCGAAATTGACGATCAGGTACTTTTTAAAACCGACGGTTTTCCCACTTATCATTTTGCAAATGTCGTGGACGATCATTTTATGGAAATTACACATGTGATCCGGGGCGAAGAATGGCTGCCGTCAACACCCAAACATATACTGCTGTACGAGTTTTTCGGCTGGAAAGCCCCCAAGTTCGCTCATCTTCCCCTGCTTTTGAACCCGGACAGGTCCAAGCTGTCCAAACGACAGGGAGATGTAGCCGTTGAAGCTTATCTGCAAAAGGGCTATCTGCCGGAAGCGCTGAACAATTATGTCGCCTTGCTGGGCTGGGCGCCGGGGAATGACCGGGAGATGTTCAGCCTCGACCAGCTGGAGAAAGCCTTTTCCCTGAAGGGCCTGCAAAAATCCGGAGCCGTCTTCGATGTGGAAAAACTGAAATGGATGAACGGTCACTATCTGCGGGAGCTGCCCCTGAAACAGATCGCCCATGCGGCTGAGCCCCGGTTCCGAAAAGCGGGAATCGATATCTCTGATAAGGAAAAATATTTTCAGGTCGTTGACGATGCCCGGCGGCGCATTTCGATCCTGGATGAAATTCTCAACTTTTCAAAGATGTTCTACGAAGCCCCTGTAGCAGAAGGGGAACATCGCTCATTAACCGATAACCAAACATCCCAAAAGCTCTTTCAATTCTGGCTGGATAACCTGCACAAATTGGCACATCCGGATGAAGAATCCCTGAAGGAACTCATCCAAAAAACCACAGACGAGCTGGGGATCTCCGGTAAAAATTTATATTGGCCGCTGCGGATCGCCCTTTACGGAAGTCCCCACGGACCGGATATTCCCACGCTGCTTAAAATTCTTGGCCTGAAGGAATCCATAAAGCGGCTTCAACGACAACTGAATTGAGTAAAATAACAATGACATCGGAAAAATCAGCAAATAATTTCATTCGCGAGATCATCGACGAAGATCTGAAAAAGGGTAAAAACGAAGGGCGGGTACACACCCGGTTTCCACCTGAGCCCAACGGTTATCTGCATATTGGTCACGCAAAATCGATCTGCCTGAATTTCGGGATCGCCCGGGACTATCCGGGCGGCTTGTGCAATCTACGCTTTGACGACACGAATCCGATCAAAGAGGAAGATGAATATGTTAATTCCATCATTGAGGATATTCGCTGGCTGGGATTCGATTGGGAAGACCGGCTCTATTATGCCTCTGACTATTTTGACCGGATGTATGAACTTGCGGAACAACTGGTAAAAGCGGGAAAAGCCTATGTGGATGATCTGTCTGCAGATGAAATACGGGAAACAAGAGGAACTCTGACGCATCCGGGGACGGAAAGTCCCTGGCGCAACCGCAGTCCGGAGGAAAACCTGGAATTGTTCCGGAATATGAAGGCGGGAAAATATCCCGATGGGTCCCGCGTGCTTCGTGCAAAAATCGATATGGCTTCGCCGAATATGAATATGAGGGATCCGGTGATGTATCGCATTCTGCGGGCGACTCATCATCGCACCGGCGACAAGTGGTGCATTTATCCTATGTATGACTGGGCACACGGACTGGAGGATTCCATTGAGAAGATTACCCATTCTCTCTGCACACTGGAATTTGAAGACCACCGGCCCCTGTATGATTGGTTTTTAAAAGAACTCGATGTCTATCGACCGCAGCAAATTGAATTTGCCCGTTTAAATCTCAGTTACACGGTGATGAGCAAACGTAAACTGCTCCAGCTGGTGGAGGAGGGACATGTGAACGGTTGGGATGACCCGCGAATGCCTACGCTGTCAGGGTTGCGCCGGCGGGGATTTACACCTGAATCCATCCGCGACCTGGCTGACAGGGTCGGCATCGCCAAGCGGGACGGTGTGAACGATATTGCCCTGTTATATCACTGTCTGCGGGAAGACCTGAACCGACGGGCACACCGCGTGATGGCTGTTCTGGACCCATTGAAAGTCACTCTGACCAATTACCCCGAAGACCAGGTGGAGGAACTTACTGCTGAAAATAATCCTGAAGATAAGTCCATGGGAGAACGTAAGCTGCCTTTTACAAGAGAACTTTATATCGAAAGAAGTGATTTCATGGAAGACCCGCCGAGGAAATTTTTCCGTCTGGGTCCCGGCCGGGAAGTACGTCTGAAACATGCCTACTACATCACCTGCACAGAAGCGGTTAAAAATGATTCAGGTGAGATTGTCGAACTGAAATGCACCTACGATCCTGCTACCAGGGGCGGCTGGTCCGATGACGGTCGTCGGGTTAAGGGTACCCTGCAGTGGGTCTCAAAACCTCATGCGTTATCAGCTGAAGTGCGTCTTTATGAGCACCTTTTCACCAAAGAAAACCCCTATGAATCCGAAGATGGTGATTTTCGCTCCAACCTCAATCCCGATTCTCTTAAGGTTCTGCAGAATTGTAAAGTCGAGCAGGGGCTGATCAATGCCAGAGCCGGAGACCGCTATCAATTTTTAAGGCATGGATACTTCTGCGTTGATCCGGATACAACCCCGGCCAAACTGGTTTTCAACCGCACCGTTCCATTGAGGGATTCGTGGGCAAAAAAGAATAAATAGACTGCACATCAGGAGATTTTGACGGGAGCTGACAGTAATGGAACGAAACCCCATGACGAGAACGGTCAAAGCCCATGCCAAAATCAATATCGGATTAAAGATAACCGGGTGTCTTGACAACGGTTATCATACTTTGCACAGTCTGTTTCAGGAGATCAGTTTGCATGACCGTCTCACTCTCACGATCAATGACAGCGGAGAAGTCCGGTTTACCGCCCGCGGCCTTCCGATTCCGGGAAGTCCGCCAAATCTCGTTGAAAAAGCTGCCCGGCTGCTGCAGCAACAATTTGGGATAACCGCAGGCGCTGTCCTCCAACTGGAGAAAAACATTCCCATAGGAGCAGGACTGGGAGGTGGCTCCAGCGATGCGGCTGCAGCGCTTACAGCCCTGAATTATCTCTGGAAACTGGATCTTTCGACGGAGCGGCTCATCACCTTAGCGGCGAGTCTCGGAGCGGATGTTCCTTTTTTTATCCGGGGTGGTTTACAACTTGCTGAGGGCATAGGAGAAGTTCTGTCACCCATTGAACCCTCGCCCTTTCAGGATTATTCTATTCTGCTGGTTACACCGGATTTTGGGGTATCAACTGCCTGGGCTTATGCAGAGCTAAATAAGGTTTTGCAGCTACCGGCTGAATGTCCTAAATTTGCCGCCTCATTGGCGCCGGTAAAATGGCAGTTATTTGAAAACGATTTTGAACGGGTCTTGTTATCAACGTATCCAGAAGTCGGTAAGATCAAAAGTGACCTCCTTAAAGGGGGCGCAGTCTTCGCCGGCTTGTCGGGAAGCGGTTCGACTATGTTTGGTATTTTTGACCACCACGCAACAGCTAAGCGGGCAGCTGCATACTTTCCCGCTTGCCGAACTTTTGTCACCCACCCCGTTGATCGCTCCGATTGATACCCAGGCTTTGTCGATAAATACTGTATAGTCTCTGATAGAGATGAATGGATTGGTTGCTGCTTTGAACCAATACCTTTTTCGCTCAATTGGGGGATCGTCCAATGGTAGGACACCAGGTTTTGGTCCTGGGAATTGGGGTTCGACTCCCTATCCCTCAGCAAAATGAAGTTATACAGCGGCAGATCAAACAGACCCCTGGCCCAGGGCATTGCAGAGAAACTGCAAATTGAGCTGGGCAAGGTAAGTATATACAATTTCAGCGATGGCGAGATCAGTGTAGCCTTTGAAGAAAACATCCGCAACGAGGATGTTTACATCATTCAATCTACCACTCCGCCGGCTGATAATATTATGGAACTCCTGCTGATGCTGGATGCCGCACGACGGGCCTCTGCACATAAGGTGATAGCGGTCATCCCCTACTTCGGGTATGGCCGGCAGGACCGGAAAGACCGGCCCAGAGTGCCCATTGCCGCCAGGATGTTTCTCGATATCATCTCAGCCGTGGGGGTCAACCGGATCATCTGTATGGATTTGCATACTTCACAGATACAGGGGTTCGCAAACTTCCCCATCGACCATCTTTATTCGAGGATTGCCCTTTTTGACAGATTGAAAGAATTCGGACTTACCGAAGACTCGGGGGTTGTACTTTCGCCCGATATGGGCAGCGCTAAAATGAGCCAGTCCTATGCCAAGAAATTGCATACAGGCTTTGCATTGATTGATAAAAGGAGACCTTCCCCGAATAAGGCCGTGGTGGCAAATCTCGTCGGTGACCTGGAGGATAAACATGTCCTGATCATTGACGACATGATCGATACAGCGGGAACCGTATGCAATGCGTCAGAGGTCGCCATGGATAAGGGTGCAAGAGATGTGACCTGTATTGCGACCCATCCTGTATTGTCGGGGAAGGCGATTCAGCGCTTGCAGGAGGCACCAATCTCTAAGATTATCGTGTGTGATACCATCGATATCCCGGAGGAGAAAAAAATTGATAAACTGGAAATCGTATCTGTTGCCGATGTATTTGCAGAATCAATTCTGAGGATTGATTCCGGCAGATCACTAAGTTCCATGTTTGAATTAGAATTATAGGAGAAATAATGGCTTTTGAAACTTATAAACTGGAAATTCACAAACGCTCTGCAATGACCAAAGGTGAATTGAAACACATGAGAAAAGAGGGGAAAATCCCCGGGATTTACTATTCTCACGGCTCAAAGAACAGCACACCGTTTTACATTGAGAAGAGTGAAATCCACAATATTCAAAAATCAGGCGCACGTCTGCTGAAGATCAGTGTAGGCGGGAAGCTGAAAACCGTGTTTTTTAAATCGGTTCAATACCACCCGGTGACTGATGAGATCATTCATCTCGATCTGTACGGTGTGAAAATGGATGAAAAAATTCAGATCACGGTACCGGTGAATACGGTTGGCGAGCCTATCGGCGTCAAGGAGGAGGGCGGACAACTGACCCAGCCTCAACAGTCTGTTGAAGTGCTCTGCCTGCCGTCGAATATTCCGGAATTCCTTGAATTGGATATCTCTGAGCTTCACATGAACGACAGTATTCATGTTCGTGATATTCCATTGCCCGAAGAAGTGGAAATGGTAACCAGCCCGGAGGCAGTGGTCGCCATCATTTCCCACGGTGTCCGCGAGGAAGAAACGGTTGCCACTGAAGCCGAAGAAGAAGAACTCATCTTCGAAGAAGGCGCTGGCGACGCAGCAGACTCCGAAAGCGAAGAATAACTGCAATCCTTGAGTATTCGTGCAATTGATCGTTGGCTTAGGGAATCCAGGCAGGAAATATGACCGTACAAAACATAATTTCGGTTTCTGGGTAATTGATGCCATTGCTGAGCAGCAGGGTCAAACTTTTCGGGCCGGCAAAGGCAGTTATCTCTATTCCGGATGTCCGGACGGAACATTCTTAATGCGCCCGACTACCTTCATGAACAATAGCGGAATGGCTGTCTCCCAGGCTTGTCATTATTTCGGTATCACTGCAGGCCAATTGCTGCTGATATATGATGATATTGACCTGCCGCTCGGTTCTATCCGCTTCAGGGATCAGGGCGGCAGCGGCGGCCATAAAGGTGTTGAATCGGTGATTACCCAGTTGGGAACGGATCAGTTTCATCGCCTGCGGTTGGGGATCGGAACGGATGAAGAGATGCGGCCGGCCGAAAACTATGTCTTAAGACCCTTTGGGAAAAAATACAAACCGGTGGTTCGCGAGGTTATTGACCGGGCTGTTGAAGCCGTGACTTTCTACCGGAATAATACTATTGTCGAAACGATGAATCACTATAACCAAAAGATAAAACTACGAGGAGATATTGACTGATGAATTTATTTTTTATTATCCCCGCTCTGGGTGTGATAGCTCTTTTATTTGCTTTATGGAAATCTTCCTGGGTAAACAAACAGGACCCGGGAAACGAACGCATGCAGGAAATTGGCGCTGCCGTCCGTGAGGGTGCCATGGCCTTTCTGGCCAGAGAATACAAGGTGTTGTTCGTCTTCGTGATTGCTGTAGCGGCTCTGCTCGCCTGGGGGAATGCCTCGGAGGGGACCTCAATGGTGGCGCTCTCCTTTGTCATTGGCGCTTTCTGCAGCGGATTGGCGGGATATTTCGGGATGAAGGTGGCGACCCGGGCTAATCACCGGACCACTCAGGCTGCAAGAGAGAGTTTGAACTCGGCACTAAGCGTTGCCTTTGCCGGCGGATCGGTAATGGGAATGAGCGTCGTCGGGCTGGGAGTGTTGGGTCTTTCCCTCCTCTTCTGGTTTTACGGCGGTCTTGACAAGGCTGCGGATCTCTCCCGGATCATGACCATTTTATCGGGGTTTGCCATGGGTGCTTCTTCAATTGCCTTATTTGCCCGGGTGGGAGGTGGAATTTATACCAAAGCCGCTGATGTCGGTGCCGATTTGGTCGGTAAAGTCGAGGCGGGAATCCCTGAGGACGACCCCCGTAACCCGGCGACCATAGCCGATAATGTGGGCGACAACGTCGGTGATGTGGCCGGGATGGGAGCCGATTTGTTTGAGTCCTATTCGGTTCGATCATCGGTGCCATGGTGCTGGCCGCCGCTGCGGGATACAGCAACCTGGTGATGCTGCCCCTCTCTCTGGCTGCGGTTGGAATTTTCGTCTCCATGCTGGGTACTTTTCTGGTTAAAACGAAGGAGGGCGGGAATCCACAGAACGCTTTGAATATAGGGACATTCGGTGCTGGAATCCTGATGATCATTGCGAGTTATTTCCTGATCCTGCGCTTTGTCCCGGAAGCGGTGACGCTGGGGAGTAAGTCTGTCAGCGGCACGGATATTTTTCTCTCGACGATTGTGGGTCTGGTTGCCGGAACGCTGGTCGGTTTGCTGACGGAATATTACACTTCCGAAGCCCGTAAACCTTCACGTAATATTGCCAAAGCCAGTGAAACCGGTGCCGCTACCAATATCATCGCCGGTCTGGCCAATGGGATGTTCTCCACAGCCTACCCGGTGCTGACCATTGCTATTGCGATTATCCTCTCCTACCATTTCTCAGGCCTTTACGGCATCGCTATTGCAGCCCTGGGGATGCTCTCCACTACCGGCATACAGCTCGCTGTTGATGCCTACGGTCCCATCGCCGACAATGCCGGGGGCTGCGCCGAAATGGCCGAGCTGGAACCCGAAGTGCGTCAGCGCACTGATAAACTGGATGCCGTTGGGAATACCACAGCCGCCATTGGTAAAGGCTTTGCCATCGGTTCGGCCGCATTGACTGCCCTGGCCCTGTTCAGCGCTTACCAGACGAAAGTCGGGCTGGACAGTATTGATGTCATGAAACCTACCGTCATGGCCGGACTGCTCATCGGTGCTCTGCTGCCTTTCGTATTTTCCTCTTTTGCCATGAAAGCCGTTGGGGAAGCAGCCTTTGACATGATCGAAGAAGTCCGCCGGCAGTTCCGTGAAATTAAAGGATTGCTGGAGGGTAACGCTAAAGCGGACTATGCCCGCTGTGTGGATATTGCAACAGCCGCAGCTATTAAAAAGATGATCATTCCCGGTCTGTTGGCTGTGTTAACCCCCGTCTTTTTTGGTCTTGTGCTGAGAGATGCTGAAATGCTGGGCGGAGTGCTGGCTGGTGTAACCGTATCCGGAGTGCTGCTGGCCATCTTCATGGCGAATGCAGGGGGTTCCTGGGACAATGCAAAGAAATATATCGAAAGCGGTCACCACGGCGGCAAAGGAAGCCCCGCACACAAAGCCGCAGTTGTCGGAGATACCGTCGGGGATCCTTTTAAAGATACCGCCGGTCCTTCGCTGAATATTCTGATCAAGCTGATGTCCGTCGTGTCCCTGGTCATCGCGCCCATGATCGCTAGATTTTAAATAAGAAAGAAAAAGGAAAAAATGCGTTATTATGAATCAATGATAATTATACATCCCGCACTGGAGACCAACCGTCTCAAAGATCTGATTGTCGGGATACATGAAAATCTCAAACGTAAGGGTGGTACCGTTATCACCACTGAACTGTGGGGAAGAAAGCGCCTGGCTTATCTCATCGATAAGCAAAAATACGGGACTTACCTTCTTCTGCAATTTTCAGGAGAGAAAGTCCGTTCGACAGATTTCAATACGGACCTGGAACATGATGCCGATATCCTGGCCTATATGACCGTAAAGATCGAAAAAGAACAGATACGGGAGCAAGAGACGGATCTTGACACACAGATTGCGGGGACAGCCAGGGAGGAAGCTCAGACCCAAAGCAGTGAGAGTGATGAAAAAACGGAGGAGAAACCCGAAAAGAGCACCGCTGCAGCTGAAACGACAGAAGAAGATACTAGCGATCCAGCCCCCGGTACCGGCGAAGAAACTGCCGAAGTACCTCAAGAAGAAATACCGGCCGCTCCTGAAACACCGGAAGCTGATTCCGGTAGTGAGGACTCTTCAGAAACGCCAGATGAAAAACCGGAAGATTAACTACATATTGGAAAGGTGAGATAATGGGATTTATCACACAGAGAAAAATTTGTCCCTTTTGTGAAAACAGGGAAATGGTAATTGATTATAAAGAATACAGATTGTTAAGAAAATTCCTCACCGAACAGGGAAAGATCATTCCGGGTTTCGTTACCGGTGTCTGCGCCAAACATCAGCGCAGGGTCACCCGTGCCGTAAAGCGTGCCAGGAATATTGCACTGCTGCCGTACACGCGTGACGTCAGAGAATAGAAGGAGCACATTTCATGGAAATCATCTTAACCAGCAACGTAGAATCTCTGGGCAAAACCGGAGATATCGTAACTGTGAAACCAGGGTATGCCCGAAACTATTTATTCCCCAAAGGATTGGCGAAAAAAGCTACGGCAAGTATTATCGATTCTATCCGGAAGCAGGTTGAACAGGAGGAACTCCGGGAAGCTAAAGTCAGAGCCAATTTGGAAGCACTGGCAACCCGATTGGATAAACTGACCCTGAAATTCACCATGAAATCCGGAGAGGATGATAAACTCTTCGGTTCAGTGACATCAGCCATGATCGCCGATGCTATCGTGGCAAAAGGCTATCCGATTGATAAAAAAGAAGTCGAGATGCCGGAACCCATCCGCCATGTGGGCAATCATTTCGTTATCGTCAAACTTGGCGGCGGACTTGAAGGCAGGGTTAAAATTAAAGTTGCCGCTGAGAAATAAGTAAACCCGGCTGCGGCAGGGCTGTTGTCGCCAAACCTCTATTTCTGAATAAGTCCTTGCGGGACGACGAGCAGGAGTGTTTCAGACAAGTCAAATTGCAGGTTTTTCCGTTCAGGCATTTTCGATGAGATCTTCAAGGTAAGTTTTCAAAGCCCGGACATCAACTTTGGCCGAAAGTTCCTCACCGAACCAGAGATCCAGTGATGCCAGTGCCTGATAGATGAACATATTGAGCCCGTTGATAGTCTTGGCTCCCTGCATTCTGCCCCTTTTCAGAAAATGGGTCTCCAGGGGGGTATATATCGTATCGACCAATACATGACCCTCCCCGAGCATCAAATGGGGGAAGGGAGTTGCTTCAACTTCAGGCCACATCCCCACAGGAGTGCAGTTAATGATGCAGATTTCTTCCGGAACCCGGGAGAGATCTTCCATAGGTCGGGCTGTAAAAGCAGTATTACCCCGGAAGCGCTGGAAATGATCGATCAACCCGGCAGCCCGCGCGGCAGACCGGTTCACGACGACGACCGATTTTGCCCCCTCCCGCATGAGCGTGTATAAAACACCCCGGGCCGCCCCACCGGCCCCCAGCAGGATGAAATCTCCCCCGTTAATCTCAACGCCAAAAGCCCGCATGGCCATTGAAAACCCGAACCAATCCGTATTAAACCCGATGACAGAACCCTTATCGTTGACCAGACAGTTAACGGCGCCAATGTGCTGGGCTTTTATGTTCAGCTCATCCAGCAGAGACATGATCTTCGTTTTATAGGGCAGAGTGATGTTGGCGCCGTCAAGATCGCCGCTTTTCATGGAAGCCACAACACCACGAAGGTCCTCCTGCGAACACTCAACGCGGTAATACTGAGCCTCCAGCCCTAATTGCTGAAAGATCAGACCATGTAACTGGGGACTAAGGCTGTGCGCCAGAGGATTCCCGATAACGGCAAATTTTTTCATCTTCAGCTGCATGCTTTTCTAAGGAGTTGAAAAAATTCCGGGCACGAAATGTTCACACAGTCCTCTTGATCCAGCCGAATTGGATCCGTCGAGAGCAAAGCGGCAATGGAGAAGGCCATGGCTATCCGGTGATCACCACAGGTGTTGATCTGCCCACCCCTAAGCCGGGTGGGGCCGTTGATGATAAAACCATCCTGAAGTTCTGCAATGTCCCCACCGATTATCCTCAGATTCTCACAGATAGCCCTAATCCTGTCCGTTTCTTTAACCCGCAATTCACCGGCGCCGGTGACGACCGTTTTCCCCGCCGCCTGTGTCGCCAGAACGGCCAGAATAGGCAATTCATCCACCAGGAGCGGAATTTCTTCGGCACCGATCTCCACTCCCTCTAGTGAACCGGGACGTACCCGCAGATTCCCAACTTTTTCACCCCCCTCATCCCGGAGTTCAAGCCACTCCAGACGGGCATTCATTCTGCGCAGAATTTCAAAAAATCCTATACGGAATGGATTTGCCAAAATATTGGCTAAAAACAGATCGGAACCCGGCAAGATGGCGGCGGCGGCGGCGAAAAAGGCGGCTGTTGAGGGATCACCGGGGATATCCATTTTGAGAGGTTCCAGATTTTTCGCATCGGGACGCAGGGTGATTTTGCTCTCGCTTACTTCTATATCGACTCCGGATTGTTTCAGCATAATTTCGGTGTGATCCCGGCTGGGCAGCGGTGAAGAAATAACCGTTTGTCCCTCGGCCCCCAATCCTGCCAGCAGGATAGTGGATTTTACCTGTGCGCTGGGGACAGGCAAAGTGTAGGTGATTCCTTTTAGAGGTGCAGGCCGGATCTGCAGGGGAAGCTTCCGGGCTTTTGCGGTCACCTCCGCCCCCATCAGGTTCAGAGGGTCGAGAATCCTCCCCATGGGACGGCTGGAAAGAGAAACATCGCCGGTTAGTTTGGCCGGGATCCCCTGACCAGCCAGTAAACCCGTCAGGAGCCTGGCGGTGGTTCCTGAATTCCCACAGTCGAGTGATGCGTGTGGGTTTTGGAATTTCCCGCCCGTCACCGTTCCTGAAGTGCCGCTGAAGTTAATATCGATGCCGCAATGTCGGAGGCAGGCTGCCGTCGATTTTACATCGAGTCCCGTCGCACAGTTCGTAAAAGTGCTTTTACCCCGGGTAAGTGCACCTATCATCAGCACTCTGTGAGAAATTGATTTATCCCCTGGAAATTGCAGCTCACCACGTAACCGCATATTGACTGACCCCGCTCTCAGACCTCTTGAAGTTGTGCCAGTATATCCCTGGCCGCACCGCTGTCAACAGATTCGGCGGCAAGCTTCAGCCCTTCGGCAAGGGTCGTAGCCTTGCGGCTGATTTGGATTCCGGCGGCGGCATTTAAGAGGACGATATCCCGGTGTGGACCTTTTTCACCATCCAATACGCGGCGGATGACCTCCGCATTATATTTTGGTGAGCCGCCTTTTAGATCTGACAATTTTGCGGTTTTTATACCGAACTCACTCGGCGAACAAATCACTGAATGTATTTCTCCGCCGGAGGTCAGGTGTGTCAGCTTGGTTGAAGTGGTCGTTGTGATCTCATCCATATCATCATGGCCGATGACGATGAGAGCCTCTTCGGAACCAAGCATTTTCAGGACCTTTGCCATGCGCTCTGTCAGGCGGATATCATAGACTCCCAGCACCTGCCGCTTGACACCGGCTGGATTGTTCAGGGGACCCAGTACATCAAAAACGGTCCGCACGCCCATTGAGCTTGTCGCATTGGCAACCTGGGCGATGGCCGGGTGCAGATCAGGAGCGAACATGAACCCTATACCGATATCCTCAACACAGCGGGCTACCTGTTCAGGGCCAAGGGTAATATCAACCCCCAAAGCAATCAGCACATCCCCCGAACCGGATTTTGATGACATGGAACGATTCCCGTGCTTG